>CANFLQ010000018.1 GCA_947447995.1 Bacteroidota bacterium
TCAAAGTCGAATGTTAAAGAAAAACGTAAGGTATTTTCAAGCGGATTTCTTTGTTTGGTAGGAATTAAATACGCAAAATCTAAACCAAATACATTGTATTTAACACCTGCACCCAAAGTAACATATTGGCGATTGCCCTTCAATGGATTTTCATAAAAATAACCTCCTCTGATGGCAAACAATTTATTGTACCAATATTCCATTCCGAAAGAATAATTAATCTCCTTTAACTCTTCTTTTGCTCCACCTGGAGCATCCGAAAACGACCCAAAAACACCACTAGCAACTCCTCTATTAGGATCTTTTCCATAAGCAATTTTATAACCACCACTACCATCAGGAATAACATTCCCTTTCGAATCCAGAAGGTACACAGGAGGTGTCGGCACTAATAATTTATTTGCATCAACTAGAAACGTTATACTATTATACTCATCTAAATTCAATGCCAATGAACTACCTAAACGCAAATTAATTGGAAGAAAATTTGAATTAGTTGCGCTATTTCTATTTGAATATGACATTTTACCACCTATGTTAGAAATATTTGCTCCAAAAGTTAATATTCCTTCTTTACCACCTACTTTTATTTTGTCTTTACGATATGTTGCAGAAATATCTACAGCCAGTGTTCTTCCTGGTTTAGTTGCTGAACCATCCACAAAAGTACCTCCGGTTAAATTAGAATTTACATAACGCACTGCGCCTCCCATAGAAAAAACATTCGACAATTTTAATGCGTAACAAACATCCAAGGCAAATTCATTTGGTCTAAACTGACCAATTGTATTTCCATTAATATCTGTAAATGTAATATCACCCAACGAAAAATATCTAAGAGATCCACCAAAAGTGCCATTCTTTTTAGTTTTATAATAACCCGATAAATAAGCAAGATTAATATCAGGAACTAATGCTCTTAACCAAGGAGTATAAGACACGCCAATTGCCATTTTTTTTTCTGCAAATGCTAATTTTGAAGCGTTCCAATGTACAGAATTAGCATCAACAGAAGATGCTACTCCAGCATCCCCCATCCCTCCAGCTCTTGAATCGGGCGAAATCATTAAAAAAGGAACAGCTGTTGTAATTGTATTTACACGGGTATTTATTTGTTGACCCGAAATTTGATTGTAGTTAATTTGAGCATTTAAGCTATTTACAAGCGATGTAGCAAAAATTGCTGCTGCAAATTTTCCATTTATTTTATTCATATAATCCATTTAATTACAATTTGATATTGAGTAAGTATTAAAAAAACTAAAAACTAAACGTTGATTAAACACAAATAGTATACAACCTTTAAATTTAAAAAGCGCTAAAGTACAAATTAATTTAAAATGACCAATTTTTCATATTTCTCAGCCGTTGAGCCATCATTTGTTTTTACTTTAATTCTATATATATATACACCTCTCCCTATTTTATCTCCAAAATCATCTCTACCATCCCACTCTATTGGGTCTGATCGGTATCCATCAGTTCCAACAATTTTATTTATTGTTTTTACAAGTTTTCCTGCAATTGTAAAAATTTGCACCTCTACATCCAACATATTACTTGATTGATTGTGCTCAAAATAAAATTGGGTTCTGGTTGTAAACGGATTTGGATAATTTAAAACATGACTTAATGCCAACTGTGCCGATTTAGCAACAACAAACTCCGTATAACACTCTGACGAATTATTGTATACATCCCAAACTTTTAATTTAAGAGTATGCTTTCCTTCTGTTAAATCGGAATAAGGATACCTTATTGTTCCACTTTTATAACTATTCAAATCAGCTTGATAATAGTCATTTAACACTGTTATTTTTTCATTGCTTCCATCTAATACTGCTGTAATATCGTGCCCAATGCCGTTACCCACTGTATTTACACCATTTGCATCTTTCAAAATTGAGTATAGGTAAGGATTTTCATTTGTTAAACCTCCAAAAACAAATTTGGTATCGTTCATATATAAATGAGTTTCAGGACCAACTAAATCTGCTATAGGAGAGGCGTTAGAACCGCCAACAACTATTTTCTCATAAAACCCATTTGCATCTTCTTCCCCATTATCTGAATAATAACTAATTCTACCTATTCCATAATTATATGCAATATCTTTGGGTACAATAAATGAGAATTTAAACATACCATTGGTTACACTTACTTTACCATTATACAAAATATTTTTTTGAAGTTTAAAAGTAAATGGAGGACTTATATTGGAATCTGATCCATCATTGGAAAGTGTTGTTACCGATTGAGCTTTATCATAAACAGTAGGGTATAAAACGCCGTTAAATGTTGAATTCAAATTACCGTTACTATCTTTAACATGCCCACTCACGGTTACAAATGAAAGTGCTTTTATGGTATCCGCTGAGTTTGCTGATACAGCAATACTATTGATACTATCTGTTGCGATATCATATTTGGGATATGCTAATGTTAACGCTGGGTCGCCAAGCAACGTAAAGTTTCTACTATTAACTGAATTACCTCCAGGTTGAGTTTTAGAGTATTTATAAATGTCTCCTAACCGAGGCATTTTACCATTAATAGGTTTAAATACGGCTTTATAAAAATCCCTGTTCAAATTAAAATTAGGATATGAATACACGACCCTAACAGTACTAAACAAAGCTATTGCACCACCATTGGAATTTAAAAATGCATATTCCCCTGCTGATGTTCTGTTAGGGTCATCGTACCTACTCACTTCACAGGATGCAGTGTAAAATAAAAACAATTTATTACCATTACTCCATTTATTAATTTGAGGTATATCCACTATCCGTTCGTGAGCCAACCCTAACTCGCCACCATGACCTGTATAATTAATTACCAATGCCCCTTGATCTACCCTTCTATTAATAGCCTCTACAACTAAAGGGTAGCGATTCCCTCCTGGTTTGGTTTCCTGAAGATACGCATCCAAATAAATTTTATCCACGTTATAATCACCGTAAGTAGTATCTACTAAAGTAGCTAGCTGATCTGCTTGCGAAACATGTGTGTCTCCATCTTCATCATCACCAATAAAACAAATTACATTTCGCCAATTTCCAAATGTAGTACTGGAATTATTTTCAGATGTTGCACTACCTGTTTTTTTATAATTTACAACCTTATTAACTGCTGTTTGAGCTTCCAATTTAGATTTTACAGGAAAACGCCCAATACCTAAATCTACAGCATCTGCCGCCCACACGCCTTCATTATCATCCAATAAACCAAAAAAATCGTCGGACACATAAGAGGCGGTAGCAATGGATGAATTATCGGACTGGTATGTTATTATAAAATTGGTATTGTTACTAAATCTATGTTTAGGATCAAAAGAACCATCGCCAAACAATAATAAATATTTAGGTAATTCGGCAGTTGTGTTAGCCTTATCATAAAACATTTTTACAAAATCACGTATGGCAGAAACATCTTGAGCACCCGACGAAAATTCATTGTAAATTTGATCTGTTGTTACAACAACAGAAAACAACCCATCAATATTTTCGTGATAGGCTGCCAATTGTTCTGCTTCTTGTAAAAAATTAGGATGAGCAATTATTATATACGCTCTATTTGATAATGCGTGCAAATTTTGATTGAACACCTTACCAACAGCCGATGGTGTATAATAAGCCTGTCCGTTAAAAGCTACAAACTGACGTAATTTATCAGTAGGCAATGTAAACTCACTAACTGTTCCAGCAAATAATACATCTTGTTGTTTAACATTTGCAATGTCAGTAATATCCCAAACTTGAATAGGAGAATTACTTGTAATATTAAACTTAGAAATATTACTAGCTCCAACTGAATTTACATCTCTAAAATTCAGTTGGTTGGCACTCAATATTAATTGACGCCTTACATTCACCTCCACATAATCAAGCCAAGCTATTGCATTAGAAGTTTGTTTGGCAACATTTACAGTTACTACAGGGCTAGTAGGATTAAAATTAAAACATCCAGTACCAACCTTAACATAGTCGCTATCCAATGCGTCTAATGTTTTAGGAATTGTAATTGAGGCGCTACCCAACTGACTACCGATTATATACGTTGCTGCATTTGTAAAACATCTAGAAGCAATGCTAACTTTAACAACTGCAGGGGAACTCATGTCTATATCTGGAAATAAGAAAGGGAAATTATACGAGGGGTTATTTTCAAAATATTCGCCATACCAATATTTACCCGACTTCAGCGAATTTACATTGTCATTTTCATGAAAAGCGTAATCGTCAAAACTAGTAACATTTTTAGTTATCGGCAATATGGACGATGCTTGTATTTGAATTCTTTTTCCTACACCCATATCAAAATTGATAAAATAATATGCCGAATCTGAATATAAATTTAACGTATGACTAAATTTATTGCAAGCCGCACCACTATATGACCAAGTATTTGAACCTTTGCCATAAAATAAAACGTAATCATTAACATTAAAAACACCATCCGATTCGCCATTCACAAATACCGCATTTTCAACAAGATCGTCAGGACGTGATACAGAATTTAATTCAGGCAACATGCCTCCTCCATTACCATAAATTCTAATATTCTTTGGATTTACCAAAGACATATCAATTCCTAAATTCTGTAAAAAGGAATACGATAACTTGTAGATACCATCACTGGCTATTGCTATTTTATACCAATCCCCTGTATTTAAAACTGAATTATTTGCATAAATGCGTGAAGACCGAACTCCTAATTTTAAATTACCACTATACCCTATTGATAATTCAAATGAAACTAGCTTTTCAAATTTCCCTGTATTTTTATTTTTACGAATTGGAATTAATGAAATTTCAGCATAATTCTTTTTTTGAGATATTAATACGGATGATTTAAGTTCAACCTCTTCCCCAATTTTTGATGGATTTTTTAACAATTGAACTTCGTCGTCCAACAATGGTTCAAAAACAGTATTGATAAAAGTTGCCTTAAAACTCTGTTGATTTTCAGTTAATAAAATTTGTTGTGTATACCTAGGCAAATAATTATCATCTAAATTATATTGCGCCCCATCAAATGACAAAAAGCGTTGTGTTTCTTCATCAGAAATTTTAACAGTAGTTGTAGCGTTCCAATTAATTTTATACGACTGCGAAAAAATTAAACCTACAAACAAAAAAAAGAATAAAAATGTAAAACTAAATTTCATGAACAATAGTTAAAAACAATAAATAAATATTAGAATTGATTAATCACAAGCTTAAAAAAATACAAGATTACAAAGTAATAAAAATATACAACATTAGACTACTTTAAAACTCTAAATTAAGGTTACTAAAGTTTTTTTTTTGAAGATTTGCTTTGATTAACGATTTTTTTAACCGAATATTGTATACTGAAAAATTAATTAATTGTTACCTATTTGAAACTTTTAATTAATTTTTTCAGTATAATTGTATCCCATTAAAAAAAAAGTGCTTATGTCAAAACGAATTATTATACTCTTAACTGTACTATTTTCAGCCTTTTTAACTGAAAATGTATTTGCTCAAGACCCCTTATTTACTCAATTCTACGCCAACCCACTATATCTAAACCCAGCATTAGCAGGTGCTGCAAGATGTCCTCGTATTTGTTTGAATTACCGTAACCAATGGCCTGGAATAGACGGTACCACTTACACTACCTATTCCGCATCTTACGATCAACATGTTGATGCCATTAGTGGAGGCTTGGGATTACTTGTAACACATGACGATGCTGGCAATAAAGGGATTTTAAAAACAACAAACATTAGTGGGATGTACTCTTTCTTATTACCTGTATCGAGAACTTTTTCATTAAAATTTGCTGCTCAGGGAACATGGTTTCAAAAAAAGATAGACTGGAATAGACTTACCTTTGGTGATATGATAGATCCAAGCAGAGGTTTTGTTTATAATACTAACGAAGTAAAAAGACTCGACCAAAAATCTGGTATTGATATTTCTGCAGGTGCTTTAGGATATAGCAAATATATTTTTGTTGGTTTTGCTGCCCACCATTTAACTCAGCCCGACGAGGGTTTATTGGGCAAAGCTCCGTTGCCTATGAAAATTACTGGTCATGCTGGTGCGGTTATACCTATAGGAGATAAATCCAGTGAAGTATCCATTTCGCCTAACATTTTATTCCAACAACAACAAAACTTTCAACAACTTAATATAGGAATGTATGTAACCAAAGGTCCGATTGTTGGAGGTTTGTGGTATAGAAACAGAGATTCTTTTATCATTTTACTAGGTATTCAACAACATTTTTTCAAACTTGGTTATAGTTACGATATAACATCTTCCAAGCTTACCAATACTACGGCAGGTTCTCATGAATTTTCTTTCGCATTAAATTTTGAATGCAAGAAGAAAATTAAAAAATTCAGAACAGTAAATTGCCCATCTTTTTAAACTGTTTTTTTGAAATTATTTTTAGCTCATATAACACTTTTACATAATTAATAATGGAGTAAGTTTAATATACCTTAATAACGTGAATAAATAAATTTGAAAATTTTATTTACACTAATTAATGTAAGTTGTAAACCAAAAATAAAAACAATGAAAAAAGTATCAAACAGACTTATCTTATTCTCAGGAATTATTGCACTAGCATCATCGTGCAGTAAAGAAAGATCTCCTGTTACCGCTTGGGAATATAATAACCCTAAAAATGGAGGTTTTGAAGTTGTTCCATACGAAGAACAAGAAACTGGTCCAGGATTGGTATTAATTGAGGGGGGAACTTTTACAATGGGAAGAGCAGAACAAGATGTTACGTATGAATGGAATAACATTCCACGAAGAGTAACCGTTTCTTCTTTTTATATGGATCAAACAGAAGTTCGTAATCTTGATTACTTAGAGTATTTGCATTGGACTGCCAGAGTATTTGGTCCTAATTTTTATGAAGTATTAAAAAAAGCATTACCAGATACTTTGGTATGGCGCGATCGTTTGGCATTCAACGAACCTTATGTTGAATACTACTTACGTCATCCATCATACAGAGATTATCCAGTTGTAGGTATAAATTGGTTACAAGCATCTGACTTTTGTGCATGGCGTACCGACCGCGTAAATGAATTTATTTTGATTCGTGAAGGCGTTATCAATCATACACCTACACCTACTGAGGTTGATTATTTTAACACCGACCAATACCTTGCTGGAAAATGGACAGGAACAGTGGTAACACCTATCCCGTCAATGAGTCCAGATGGAGGAGACCGTATCGTAAGAATGGAAGATGGTATATTTTTACCAAGATACAGATTACCAACAGAAGCTGAATGGGAATTTGCTGCATATAGTTTAATTGGAACTACTATAGGTGAAAGAATCAATGATAGAAGATTATATCCATGGAGCGGTGCAGGAACTCGTAACCCCGATGAATTATTTTTAGGTCAAATGTTAGCTAACTACCAACGTAGTAATGGAGATATGATGGGTGGTGCAGGTGCCTTAAATGATGCTGGAGACATTACAACCCCTGTATATTCCTACTGGCCAAATGATTACGGTTTATACAACATGGCAGGTAACGTTAGTGAATGGGTTATGGATGTTTATCGTCCGCTTTCGGCTGAAGATAAATCTGACTTCCGCCCATTCAGAGGTAACGTATTTAAAACACAAGTTAGAGATGAAGATGGTATTGTTATTAACACAGACAGTATACGATATGATGCTGACAGCAATATTGTGAGCATTCCAGGTATGGTTGCATGGAGAGATGTTAGCATTACTGTAGCCGATGATAATTTGGATGAGAGAAGAAATTATAAATACGCAGACAACATCAATTATTTAGATGGCGACACTAAATCACAAGCAGAACTTTTAAGTAATGTAAGTTGGAGCGAAAATTTTGATGCCGCAACAGCAACAAAATCAGAAAGTAATGGAATGTATGAGTATAGCAAAACATCAATGATTAATGATAAAGCTCGCGTTTACAAAGGGGGGTCTTGGAAAGATCGTGCATATTGGATGGTACCAGGAACTAGACGTTATTTAGATCAACGCCAGTCAACTGCTTGGCTTGGTTTCAGATGTTCGATGACACGTGTTGGAAGCCCTAGAGGTTTAGGTTCAAAATAATACAAACTTTTATAAAAAAAAACTCCCAATTTAGGGAGTTTTTTTTTGATAAAAATTGACAAAAAAAAATTACACCAATTTTATTAAAACCGATATTTAAGGATGGTAATATTGAGTATATTTATAAATATAGGCTTTAATATAACCATATATCAATCTATTCAGAAATAAAACCTTGAGCCTTTAATATCTTAGAAACCTTCCAGGCATAAAATACCAAATAAATATAACAGAATATTGGTATAATAAACGACAAATGAACTCCGAATTTATCAGCAAATAATCCTTGTAAAGGAGGTATAAGTGCTCCACCCAAAATAGCCATGACTAACAAAGAGGAACCTTGACTTGTGTGTTTACCAAGCCCTGTAATTGCCAAAGCAAAAATTGAAGGCCACATAATAGAATTGTATAATCCTAAACTAATTAACGACCACAAAGCAATATCTCCAGTATTTACTACTGAAATAATCAAAAGCAAAATACAAACAACAGAAAATATAAATAATGTTCTGGAGGGTTTTTCCTGCCCAATAAAAAATGCAATGACACTAATTGCAATAAAAGGAATGTAATACTCTATCATGGTCTGATAATCTAACACATCATTTTGACCTGATTTAATTTTAAAAATAAATAAAATAAACAAATAAGTAGCCACAGGTATTATTGCCGTAAGTACCCTTTTTAATGCTATTGGCATCATAAAAACAGAGAGAGAACCAGTGAACCGACCAATCATTAAACTACCCCAATACAAAGCTATATAAACGGTTGCCCCTTCAACAGGTATTCCTTTTATTTCATTCAAACCAACAAAACCCGACATAAAACTACCTACAGTTACTTCAGCTCCAACATAAAAAAAAATGGCTATGATACCTAAGGTCAATTGAGGAAATTTTAATGCCCCAATACCCTTTTCAATGTTTTTTTCATTGTTAAATTTAGGAAGCTTTACAACCTTAAAAACAATAATTAATAGCAAAAAAGCAGCAGTAAGAAATAAATAAGGTGCTTTTACAGAATCTATCTCATTGCCTTTAGCTGTAACATTTGATAAAATAAATACTCCACCTACTATTGGGGCAATAGTAGTACCAAACGAATTAATTGCACCAGCGAGATTAAGCCTGTGTGAGCCTGTTTCAGGATTACCCAATAAAATAACATAAGGGTTGGCAGCTATTTGCAACAGGGTAAAACCTAGCGCTAAAATAAATAGTGCTGTTAAAAACAAACCAAAGGATTGTATTTCAGCTGCTGGATAAAACAAAAATGTTCCTACGGATGATATTAATAAACCGAGTAAAATACCATTCTTATAACCAATCTTATTAATTGGATCGCCAGATATGGATGAAATAATAAAATAAATGATAGACCCAACAAAATAAGCACCAAAAAAAGCAAACTGTACCAACATGGATTCAAAATATGTTAATACAAATATGTGTTTAAAATGTGGAATTAAAATATCATTCAAACATGTTATAAATCCCCACATAAAAAATAACATGGTAAGAAATGCCAAAGGCAGGGAGTAATTTTTTTTTGGTTCCATAAATTTTAAAAATTGATTTTACCGAAAATAGGACTTATGTAATAAAGTTAGGATCGCAATAATTATATATTGTTAATATTGAATTGTTAATTACTAAGTTCAATTGTACTTAATATTATGGAACATGCACCACTATGCGCACAAACATAGTTTTTAGAGATTGTTGAAATGCGACTTAAAGTGTCCAAATTATTAATAGTTTCTAAAATACTAATTAGGTTTTCTTTGGATGAAATTGAAAATGCTCCACCCAGCTTAATTAGCTCTTTTGCTTCAGAAAATTTTTTAAAATTAGGTCCGAAAATAACAGGCTTGCCAAATGTAGCTGCTTCTAATATATTGTGAATACCCTTACCAAACCCACCACCAATGTATGCAATTGAAGCATATTGATAAATTGATGATAACATTCCAATATTATCAATAATTAAAACATCTGCTGTTATTACATTTTGTTCATTTGCTTGCGAATACCTTAATTTATTAGCTTTACCGAATAATTGTTCTATCGCCAGTAAATGATTTTCATCGATCTCATGCGGAGCAATAATCAATTTGTAATTTGCAATTTGCAATTTGCAATTTGCAATTACCTCCTCATCTTCTAACCAGGTACTACCTGCAATAAATATATTTTTATTTTGTTTAAATTTTTCAATCAATGAAATTGAAACAACCTGTTTTGATATTTCAAAAACCCTATCAAATCTAGTATCTCCGCATACAGTAGCATTATTGTAACCTATACTTTTTAATAATTGTTTAGACTCCTCTGTTTGAAAATAAAAATGAGAAAAACAATTCAATTGTTTTCTAAACCATGTTCCATAAAACTTAAAAAAATAATGTTCTTTCCTAAAAATACCACTCACCAAATAAGTTGGGATATTGTTATTTTTTAATTCATTCAAATAATTGAACCAAAACTCATATTTAATAAAAAATACAGCCTTTGGATTCATTATACGTATCAATTGTTTAGCATTACGAGGCGTATCTTTGGGTAAATAAAAAACAAAGTCGGCACCTTTATAATTTTTTCTAATCTCATATCCGGAAGGTGAAAAAAAAGTAAGAAAAATTTTATAATCCGGATGCTGAACTTTAAATTTCTCAATTAATGGTCTGCCTTGCTCAAACTCGCCAAGGGAGGCACAATGAAACCAGACAAGGTTTTTATGAGGATTGGATTTTGAGAATTCTAAACTTAATTTTTCAAAAATATTTTTTCTGCCATTTACCCACAATTTAGCTTTAGGATTAAATACAGAAAAAACATGTATCAGTAAAGAATAAATATGAATTGAAAAAGTATAAAAAAAACGCATCATATTTAGCTTATTTAGTAGTATTTTATTGTGTTATTAGGTTTTAATTCTAGAATTTTAATTTGGTGTTTTTTATCCAAGTGTAACTTAACATGTTTTTTTTACGTTGAGGTTACTTTATATTTTTTGAATAAAGATATCGTACAACTTTTTATAAATATCACATAAAAAACGAAAATAAATTCAATCAAAATACAATGCTAATATACAATTAAAAGCGAATTAGAATTATGGATTTCTTGCAAAAGGGTTATTAAATTTTACTAACTTCGCGCTAATAATTTCAAACTAAAAATAAAGAATGGAAAAGGTATCAAAAAAAATTCAAATGGTTGACTTAAAAAGTCAATATGAAAACATCAAAACAGAAGTAGACGCTGCTATTCAAAACGTAATAAACAACACAGCTTTTATCAACGGGCCTGATGTTAAATTGTTTCAAACTGAATTAGAACAATACCTTAATGTAAAACACGTGATACCAGTTGCTAACGGCACCGATGCTTTGCAAATTGCAATGATGGCATTGGATTTAAAACCTGGCGACGAAGTTATTACTGCTGATTTTACTTATGTAGCTACTGCTGAAGTAATTGCTTTATTGGGCTTAAAGCCTGTTTTGGTAGATGTTAATCCCAACACATTTGATATTGATATTGCTGCTATTGAAAAAGCAATAACGCCAAAAACAAAAGCAATTGTTCCTGTACATTTATTCGGACAATGTGCCAATATGGAAGCCATTATGGCTTTAGCTAAAAAACATAATTTATTTGTAATAGAAGATACAGCCCAAGCTACCGGCGCCGAATTCACATTTTCCGATGGCAAAAAACAAAAAGCCGGAACTATTGGAACCATTGGATGTACCTCCTTTTTTCCATCAAAAAATTTAGGTTGTTTTGGAGATGGGGGAGCAATATTTACAAATGATGAAGTATTGGCTAAAAAAATAAAAATGATTGCTAATCACGGTCAATCTGTACAATATGTACATGATTCCATCGGCGTAAACTCCCGTTTAGATACTATACAAGCTGCTATTTTAAGAATTAAATTAGGCCATTTAGATGATTATGCTAAAGCACGTAACAAGGCGGCAGACTATTATGACAAAGCCTTTGCAGGAAATGAAAAAATAAAAACTCCGGCTCGTGCAAAATTCTCAAACCACGTTTTTCATCAATATACTTTACAACTTAAAGGTGTTGACAGAACTGCTTTGAGAGAGTTTTTAACAGGCAAAGATATTCCTGCAATGATTTATTATCCAATCCCATTGCATTTGCAAAAAGCATACGTTGACCCACGTTATAAGCAAGGTGATTTCCCAGTTACAGAAGCACTTTGTGCATCCGTAATCTCATTGCCTATGCATACGGAATTAGATGAAGAAACATTAAAATATATTACTGATAATTTTTTAGAATTTGTGAATAAATAAAAATCAGATCAAGTAATAGGTTTCAAAATTTTGAAACTTTGAACTTTGAACTTTGAACTCTTTTTAAATGAATATTACAGTAGTTGGAACAGGATACGTTGGATTAGTTACCGGCACATGCTTAGCGGAAACAGGCAACCATGTAATATGTGTAGACATTGATGAAGTAAAAGTTCAAAAAATGAAATCAGGCATTGTTCCTATTTATGAACCACATCTGGATTCATTATTTGAGCGTAACATAAAACAAGGGCGATTAACCTTTACCACCAATCTATCAGAAGCAGTTGAAAATGCAAAAATCATTTTTCTTGCTTTACCAACCCCTCCCGGCGAAGATGGCTCTGCCGACCTAAGTTACATTCTTGGTGTAGCAGATAATTTAGGAAAGCTGATAAAAGATTACAAAGTAATTGTTGACAAAAGCACCGTACCTGTTGGAACTGCAGACAAGGTGCGCGAAGCAATTGCCAAACATGCCAAAGTAGAATTTGATGTGGTATCTAATCCCGAATTTTTAAGAGAAGGATTTGCTGTGGATGATTTCCTTAAACCCGACAGAGTGGTTATAGGTACGAGTTCTGCCAAGGCTCAAAAAGTAATGGAAGAGCTTTACAAGCCTTATGTTCGCCAAGGTAATCCTATTATCATAATGGATGAAAGATCGGCTGAATTAACCAAATATGCCGCCAATGCCTTTTTGGCAACCAAAATTACGTTTATGAATGAAATTGCCAACCTTTGCGAAAAAGTTGGTGCCGACGTAGATGCTGTTAGAATTGGCATTGGCAGTGATGCAAGAATAGGTAAACGATTTTTATTTCCAGGAATTGGCTATGGCGGAAGTTGTTTTCCTAAAGATGTTCAGGCATTAGCAAAATCATCGAGTGATGTAAATTACAGTTTTAAAATTTTGGAAGCCGTAATGAACGTTAATGACAAACAAAAAACAATCATCATTCCAAAAATTAAAAATTATTTTAAAAATAATTTAAAGGGTAAAAAAATAGCCATTTGGGGATTAGCTTTTAAACCCGATACCGATGATATACGGGAGGCTCCAGCATTATATATCATAAATGAACTCATAAACGAAGGAGTGCAAATTTCGGCTTATGACCCTGAAGCAATGAATAATGTACGTAACCTTTTGGGCGATAAAATTGTATACGCCACAAATGAATATGACGCATTGCGCGAAGCTGATGCTTTGATAATTACAACAGAATGGAGTTTATTTAGAACACCAGATTTTGACAAAATGGCTCAACTTTTAAACAATAAGATTATTTTTGATGGTCGAAATTTGTATGATCTTCAGCAAATGAAAAACTTAGGATTTTATTATTCTTCGATTGGTAGAGAAATAGTAAAATAATTACGAAATACGATTGACGAATTAGGAAAGAAAAGATATAAATGAAAAGAGTTTTAATTACAGGTGCTGCAGGTTTTTTAGGTTCACACCTTTGCGATAGATTTATTAAAGAAGGATTTCATGTAATAGGTATGGATAACCTAATTACAGGTGATCTAAAAAATATTGAACACCTGTTGAAACTAGAACACTTTGAATTTTACCATCACGATATTTCTAAATTTGTTTTTGTACCTGGAGAACTGCATTATATTTTGCACTTTGCATCACCCGCAAGCCCTATCGATTATTTAGAAATCCCCATACAAACACTTAAAGTTAGCTCACTTGGCACTCATAACTTACTTGGATTAGCAAAATCAAAAAATGCCAGAATCCTTGTGGCTTCTACATCCGAAGTTTATGGCGACCCGCTTGTTCATCCACAAACAGAGGAATATTGGGGAAATGTAAACCCTGTTGGTCCAAGAGGAGTTTACGATGAAGCTAAGCGTTTTATGGAAGCTATAACAATGGCATACCATACATATCATGGTTTAGAAACTCGTATTGTTCGTATTTTTAATACGTATGGTTCAAGAATGCGCCTGAATGACGGAAGAGTATTACCTGCATTTATAGGGCAAGCGCTAAGAGGCGAAGATTTAACCATGTTTGGCGACGGTTCACAAACTCGTTCGTTTTGTTATGTAGACGATTTGATTGAAGGGATTTACAGATTATTGATGAGCGATTATTCACAACCAGTAAACATTGGAAACCCCGATGAAATAAGCATCAAAGAATTTGGTGAAGAGATAATAAAACTAACAAAAACATCGCAAAAATTAATTTCCAAACCATTGCCTCAGGACGATCCTAAACAACGTAAACCTGACATTTCCAAAGCAAAAACTATTTTAAAATGGGAACCCAAAGTAGGACGTGCAGAAGGATTAAAGATTACTTACGAATATTTTAAAAATCTTTCAAAAGAAGAATTAAATAAAACAGAACACCGATTTAAAAAATAAAATTTATGGATTATTATGCGCACCCCACAGCCTTAGTTGATGAAGGTTGTAAAATTGGGAAAAACACTAAAATATGGCATTTTTCCCACATCATGCCCAATTGCACTTTAGGAGAAAATTGCAATATTGGTCAGAACGTTGTTATTTCCCCAGAAGTTATTTTGGGAAAAAATGTAAAAGTACAAAACAACGTATCTATATACACAGGAGTTATTTGTGATGACGATGTTTTTTTAGGTCCATCCATGGTATTTACCAACGTAATTAACCCCCGTAGCGCTATTAATCGTAAAAACGAATATGCAAAAACACATGTAGGCAAAGGAGCTTCAATTGGTGCAAATGCAACTATCGTTTGCGGACATGATATTGGAGAATACGCCTTTATTGGAGCGGGTGCTGTGGTTACAAAAAATGTACCCCCTTACTCGCTTTGGATTGGCAACCCAGCCAAACAATTGGGATGGATAAGTGAATACGGACATCGTTTAAAATTTGACTCCAACAACATTGCCATTTGCCCCGAAAGCAAAGTAAGTTACAAATTAGATAATGGAACGATAATAGTACTATAAAAAACAATTAATTAAATTTAAGTCGTTAAATAATTAAAAAAAAAACATTATGAGCAACAAAATTAAATTTGCAGTAATCGGTCAAGGACACATAGGTAAACGCCATGCAGAAATGGTTCGCAGAAATAACGATTGTGAACTAATTGCAGTTTGCGATATCGCCTCAAAAGAGCAACTTGGATTAAACGAGTTAAAAGAAAGTTATTATACGTCTGCCGAAAAAATGTTGGCTGATCACCCTGAAGTAGAAGTTGTAAGTATTTGCACTCCTAATGGTTTACATGCCGAACATTCATTAGCAGCACTTAGAGAAGGTAAAAATATTATTTGTGAAAAGCCTTTGGCATTAACAAAAGCTGATTGTGAAAAAATTATTTTCAGAGCCCTAAAAAAGAACAAAACAGTATTTTGTGTAATGCAAAATCGTTATTCTCCACCCTCTATGTGGTTGAAAGAAATAGTTGAGAAAAAGATTATTGGCGAAGTTTTTATGGTACAACTTAACTGCTATTGGAACCGTGACGACCGCTATTATAAAAAAGGAGGTTGGAAAGGAACTCAAAATTTAGATGGAGGAACCTTGTTCACTCAGTTTTCTCACTTTATTGACATTATGTATTGGTTATTTGGGGATGTAAAAGATATACAAGCTAAATTCAATGATTTTACACACGCTAAATCAACCGATTTTGAAGACAGCGGATTTGTAAACTTTAATTTTGTGGATGGCGGAATGGGCAGTATTAATTACTCAACCGCTGTTTGGGATACAAATCTTGAAAGCAGTATTACCATTATAGGAAGTAAAGGTAGTGTTAAAGTTGGTGGGCAATACATGGAAAAAGTAGAATATTGCCACATTAAAGATTATACTATGCCAGAACTAGCTCCAACCAACGAAGCCAATGATTATGGCACTTACAAAGGATCGGCAAACAACCACCATTACATATTTGAAAACGTAGTGGATACCCTAAAAGGTAAAAACACAATTACTACAAATGCAATGGAAGGACTTAAAGTTATTGATATTATAGAGCGCATTTATGACCTAAGAAAAGAAAACAGAAAAAGCTAAAATAGTTAAACTATACTTTAAAATATCGAAACATATTTATACCATCTAAAAATATAATAACATGTATAACAAAATTTTAAAAAAAGAAGCCAAAATTGCATTAATAGGCTTAGGATATGTTGGTTTACCAATAGCGTTGGCTTTTGCTAAAAAAGTAAAGGTTATAGGGTTTGATATAAACGAAGAAAGAGTTAAGATGATGCAAAATAAAATAGATCCTTCTAAGGAATTAGAATCTAAGGATTTTGACGGTTGCGACATTGAATTTACTTCCTCTTTAGATGTTTTAAAGCAAGCTAATTTTTTTATTGTTGCCGTACCTACAGATATTGACGAACATAAACTGCCAAACTTAAAACCTTTATTGGGAGCATCGTCTACTGTTGGAAAAGTAATTAAAAAGGGCGATTACGTAGTATTTGAATCCACGGTATACCCTGGATGTACCGAGGAAGATTGTATACCTGTGATTGAACAAATATCTGGATTAAAATTTAAAACCGATTTTAAAGTTGGTTACTCCCCCGAACGAATTAACCCAGGTGACAAGGAACATACCATCACCAAAATTTTAAAAGTAGTTTCTGGCTGTTGCGAAGAATCTTTAGAAACGGTTGCCGATGTTTATAAGATTATTGTTGAACCTGGAGTTCATAAAGCTCCATCTATTAAAGTTGCCGAAGCCGCTAAAATAATTGAGAACACTCAACGCGATTTAAACATTGCTTTGATGAATGAATTATCAATTATTTTTAGCCGTATTGGAATTAATACTTTTGATGTATTGGAAGCCGCAGGAACCAAATGGAACTTTTTAAAATTTTCGCCAGGATTGGTTGGAGGACATTGTATTGGTGTTGATCCTTATTATTTAACGTATAAGGCAGAATCATTAGGATACCACGCAAGAGTTATAAACTCCAGCAGATATGTTAATGATTCCATGGGTTTTTATATTGCAAAACAAACTGTTAAAAAAATAATTGCAGCCCGAAAAAATCTTACCGAATCTAGAATTTTAGTAATGGGCGCAACATTTAAAGAAAACGTAAGTGATATACGCAATTCTAAAGTTACCGACATCATAAAAGAATTCAAATCGTTTGGTGTATCAGTTGATGTTGTTGACCCTTATGCGTCTTCAAAAGACTTACAGCATGAATATGGATTTGGACTAGCTGCTACCATTGGAAAAGGTTACGATGCAGTTGTTGTGGCTGTTAACCATACAGAATATGCAGGTTTAAATGAAGCCTACTTTAAATCCATACTATCAGAAGGTGGAATTTTAGTAGATGTAAAAGGTATTTTTAAAGGTCAAATTAAAGATTTAACATACTGGAGTCTTTAGAAAGAATCAAGATTTAAGACATAAGATTTAAGATAAATTAGGAGTTTAAAAATGAAAAAAATACTAATCACCGGCGGTGCGGGATTCATCGGTTCACATGTAGTACGTTTATTTGTAAATAAATACCCTAACTATCAAATTGTTAATTTAGATAAACTTACTTATGCTGGCAATTTAGCTAACTTAACAGACATTGAAAAAAAGCCAAATTACGAATTTGTAAAAGGTGATATTGTTGATGCCGAATTTATCAATAACTTATTTTGCAAATATAAATTTGACGGAGTAATTCACCTTGCAGCAGAAAGCCACGTAGACAGGAGCATTACCAACCCATTGGAGTTTGTAATGACCAATGTAATAGGTACAGTAAATCTTTTAAATGCAGCAAAAGCTAATTGGTTACAAATTCCTTCTCATATTGGTACTGATGGGAAAGAGTTTCGTTTTTATCACGTTTCCACAGATGAAGTATACGGTAGTTTAGGCGAAACTGGAATGTTTACAGAAAATACAGGATATGACCCGCATAGCCCCTACTCTGCTTCAAAAGCTAGTTCCGACCATTTTGTAAGAGCATATCACGATACGTATGGCTTAAATATTGCAATTTCAAATTGCTCTAACAACTACGGTAGTTACCATTTTCCCGAAAAATTAATTCCCTTATCAATCAACAATATCAAAAACAATAAACCAATTCCTATTTACGGAAAAGGCGAAAACATTAGAGATTGGCTTTGGGTAGAAGATCATGCAAGAGCAATTGACCTTATTTATCATAAGGCAAAAACAGGAACAACTTATAACATTGGAGGGCATAACGAATGGACTAATATTGATTTAATTCATTTGCTTTGTAAAATAATGGACAAAAAATTAAATCGTACTCCGGGAGATTCTGCAAAATTAATTACATACGTAAAAGACCGTGCTGGACACGATTTGCGTTACGCTATTGATTCATCAAAATTACAAAACGAATTAGGATGGACTCCCTCTTTACAATTTGAAGAAGGCTTAGAAAAAACCGTAGATTGGTATCTTCAAAATTCCGAATGGCTTAACAATATAACTTCTGGTGATTATAAAAAATATTACGAAAAGCAATATTCAAAAAGATAAGTGCAAATAAAAATGGAATGCAAATTTCCAATTGAAAACGTCATTGCGAGGCAATAATTGGAATACTTATTTAACCATAAAAATCTGCGTCATCTGCGTTCCATTTAATGAGCATATTCAACATTTTTAAAAAAAACACCCGTTTACACGTTCCAGTTGAACTTTCGGTATTAAAGTGCGATATTCACTCGCATTTTATTCCGGGCATAGATGATGGTGCAAAAACAATAGAAGATAGCATTTTAATGTTATCTGAAATGTATAAATTAGGATATAAAAAAGTAATAACTACGCCTCATATTATGAGCGATTACTTTAAAAATACACCCGAAATAATTTTAGATGGGCTAGAAAAAGTAAGAGCTGCATTAAAGTCTGCCAATATTCCTATACAAATTGAAGCCGCCGCCGAATATTATCTAGATTTTGATTTTGAACGCAAATTAACAGAGGAAAAAATACTCACTTTTGGTGACAATTATGTGCTTTTTGAAATTTCATACTTAAATCCTCCCGACAATTTATTTGCAATTGTATTTAAAATGCAAACCCTCGGATTTAAGCCTGTGTTAGCCCATCCCGAACGATACAATTATTTTCATACTGATTTTAAAATATATGAATCTTTTATAGAAAAAGGCATTTTACTTCAGCTAAACATTAATTCATTAACAGGTTATTATTCCGATTCTACAAAAAAAATTGCAGAACAATTGATTGATAAAAATATGATTTCGTTTCTTGGTACAGACTGTCATCACGAAGGACATATAGGACTTATAAAAAAAGCCGTTTACGAAAAACATTTGCAACAACTTATCAAAAGTGAAACTTTATTAAATTCAACATTAATTTAGTAATTTTATACAATCATGTTGGGATAGTATACTTTTTTAAATACTACTTAAAGCTTATTAACTTCTACAACCTTTTGGATCTTTATTGCGTCTTGTAAATCAGAAACTAATTTGAAAATAAATTAACTTAAAAAAAACATAAAAATGAAATCAAAAAAAACAATTGCTAATGTTGCTTTAATGCTTGCTTTAGGTGTATTTTATACAGGATGCGATAAAACAAAAGATAGTGTAATTGATACGGATACTTCGTCAGCTACAGACAACTCTACTTCCGAAAATGTATTTTCTGATATGTTTAAATCAGTTAGCGAAATATCCGATGCGAATGCAGGTTTAAAATCTGGGCATTGTTATACTGTTTCAGTTGATACTACATTAGGAAGCAAAACTGGAGGTTTTCCAAAAACAGTTACAATTGACTATTCATCTTGCAGCGACAAAAAAGGAAAATTAATAGCCGTTTTTTCAGGACATTGGAGAAATGCTGGTTCTACTGTTATAATAACAACAGACACAAGTTATTGTTTTGGAGTAAACAAAGTAAATGTTGGAACACATATTATTATTAACAGAGGTTTATTTTTAGGCCATAAGCTATTTGATGTTAAAGTAACTGGAGCTAAAATACATACGCAAGGCGGGCATATTTCTTGGAGTACAACACGAACAATAACTTGGATTTCGGGTGATTCAACTGCTGACACATCTGATGATGTTTTTAAAATTGAAGGACAAACAACAGGTACAAGCGCAAAAGGGATTGCCTATACCGCAGCAATTACTACCCCACTTATAATTGCCAACAATTGCCCTTGGATTGAAAGTGGTGTTATAACATTAACTCCTAAAAATAAAAAGATACGCACCATTGATTTTGGTAACGGCACTTGCGATAACAAAGCAACGGCTACTGTTAACGGTAAAACGTATGAAGTAACCATGTAAAAAATAAAAAGCGTTTCGTAATACTTACGAAACGCTTTTTATTATACTCTACTCCTACTGTACTCACATTACTTAAGCAGCTTTTTATTTGATTTGTGCCTGTTTTTATCTCGCACAGTCTTCTTCTTCATGTTTTTTTCAAACGCTTGTGTAAGATCAATTCCTGTTTGATTTGCCAAACAAATTACCACAAACAATACATCTGCCAATTCATCCGAAAGGTTTTTATCCTTTTCTGATTTCTTAAACGATTGATCACCGTAAGTACGGGAGATGATACGCGCCACCTCACCTACTTCTTCGGTAAGAATAGCCATATTGGTTAGCTCCGAAAAATAACGGACACCATGCGTGTTTATCCATTCGTCAACTGTTTGTTGTGCTTTTTGTATAGTTATTGATTTGTTTTTCATTTTTATAGGAATCAGTTAAAAACAAAAAAGCATCCGTTCTAAACAGAACGGATGCTTTTATTGTATTAATTAATCAATGTTGAGATTTACTCTTGAACAACTTCAAAAGTTAAAGCACCTACAACATCTTTGTGAAAACGAATTTCAGCAGTATACGTACCAACGGTTTTAACACCGTCTCCGTCTATTGTGATGTTTTTTCTATCCACATCGTATCCTATTTTTTTAATTGCATCAGCCAATTGAACTGAAGTTACGGAACCGAAAATTTTTCCAGATTCACCTACTTTTGCTCCAACTTTAACAACTACGTCTTTTAATTTAGCAGCTGTTGCTTCCGCAGCAGTTCTAATTTTTTGTTCTTTAAAAGCACGTTGTTTAACAGTTTCTGCCAACACTTTTTTTGATGAAACGGTAGCCAAAGCAGCCATACTTTTCGGAATCAAAAAATTTCTTCCGTAACCCGGTTTCACATTTACTACGTCATCCTTGTATCCAAGGTTCTTAACGTCTTGTTTTAGTATTACTTCCATTTCGTTTTGTTATTTTAACATATCAGCAACATAAGGCAATAAAGCTAAGTGGCGCGCACGTTTTACTGCTTTTGAAACTTTACGTTGATATTTTATTGATGTACCAGTTAATCTACGAGGTAAAATTTTACCTTGTTCATTCACAAATTTTAATAAAAATTGAGGGTCTTTGTAATCAATATACTTAATTCCGCTTTTTTTAAAGCGGCAGTATTTCTTTTTCTTAACATCTACTGTAGTAGGAGCAAGATATCTGATTTCTGAATTGTCTGCCATTTTGTTTTGTTTTTAGAGTTTAGACTAAGCAGTAGGTGCTGCTTTCATTTTGTTTCTGCTTTTTTCGCTGTAAGCAATTGCGTGCTTATCAAGCGCAACAGTTAAAAAACGTAACAAGCGCTCATCGCGTTTGTAAGCAACCTCTAACTCTGCAACAAAAGTCGCTGGCGCTTTAAATTCAAACAGGTGATAAAATCCTGTTGTTTTTTTTTGAATTGGATACTGCAATTTACGCAAGCCCCAGGCTTTTTCCGTAACAATTGTGCAGCCATTGTCTGTAAGCATCTTTTTGTACTTACTTACCGTCTCCTTTGCCTGTTCTTCAGACAAAACGGGAGTCATGATGAAGACGGTTTCATAATGTTTTAGCATTGTTTTGTTATTTAATTGGTTATTAATTAATTATTCCTTTTCTATAAAAGGGACGCAAAGATAACAAATTAGTTTAAAGTTAGCAAGTTCAAAGTTTAAAGTTTGGGATTTAGTTGTAAATCAGTGCTAATCCATCCTCAAACCCGACTATTTAAGCCCGTCCCGCATTTAACTTTGAACTTTACAACTTTATAACTTTGAACTTTAAACTTAAAACTCTAAATTTGTAACCCTTTCAAAAAAAGTATGGATAATTTTATTGTATCGGCTCGTAAGTACCGTCCGGCAACGTTCAACACCGTTGTTGGTCAGACGCATATTACCAATACCCTAAAAAATGCCATAAAAACAGGGCATTTAGCACAAGCATTTTTATTTTGCGGTCCTCGTGGAGTTGGAAAAACAACCTGTGCACGTATTTTGGCAAAAACCATTAACTGTACCAACCGTACCGAAAATACGGAAGCGTGCGATAAATGTGAATCCTGCGAATCATTTAACAGTGGCTCATCCCTTAATGTATTTGAATTGGATGCCGCATCCAACAACAGCGTTGATGATATTCGGAATTTAATTGACCAAGTGCGTTATGCTCCACAATTAGGTGCTTACAAAGTATATGTGATTGATGAGGTTCACATGCTTTCGCCAAGTGCATTCAACGCATTTTTAAAAACACTGGAAGAACCACCTAAACACGCTATTTTTATTTTAGCAACAACGGAAAAACACAAAATTATTCCCACTATACTTTCACGTTGTCAGATATTTGATTTTAACAGAATTCAAATTGAAGACATTGCTAACCATTTAGCGTTTATTGCAAAAAGCGAAAATGTAACTGCCGAAATGGATGCCTTGCACGTGATTGCTCAAAAGGCAGATGGCGCTTTGCGCGATGCCTGTTCTATTTTTGACCAGATAGTTAGTTTTGCTGGGAATACAATTACTTACAAAGCAGTAATCGACAATCTAAATATATTAGATTACGATTATTATTTTAAAGTTACCGATGCTATTTTAGGAGAGAATATTTCATCTGCTTTGCTATTGTTTAATGAGATATTAAACAACGGTTTTGATGGGCATAATTTTGTTGCCGGCATGGGCGATCATTTACGTAATCTGTTAGTGGGTAAAGACCCGGAAACATTACAATTACTGGAAGTTGGAAGCAATATAAAAGATAAATACAAAGAGCAATCCACCAAATGTTCTTTATCATTTTTGATACGAGGATTAACCATCCTCAACAAAACAGATATACAATACAAATCCAGCAAAAACCAGCGGCTACAGGTGGAGCTGGCACTAATGCAGCTTTGTACTATTAACAGTATCACCATGAATAACGGTGATAACGAAAAAAAAAAAGACCTGACCAAAGCTGAACCAAGTCCAAGCCCCCAACCCCCAAAGGGGAGTACAACATCTTCTCAACCAAATACTATTCCTTCGACACCGGTTACAACACCTGCAACACCTATTCAGGTTACAGCTACTCCGGTTGAAACTAAAGTAGCTGAAAGTATCGTTAAAAAACCATTTATAAAAACATCAACGCCTTCTATTAATCCTTTGCTCAATGCTCAAAAAAGCAATGAGCAAAATGTTCAAAATACAAATGAAACAGCTGCACCATCTGGAGGACAGCCCATTGAAGCATTTACACGTTACGATTTGGAAACCGCTTGGGATGCGTATGCAAATGAGTTGAAAACAAAAGGAAAAACTAATTTAGCTATGGCATTGTTGGGTAAACGACCTGTACTTGTAAATGAAACAATCATTGAATTTACCGTTACCAACAAGGCTTTAGAGGAAACCATCAATGAAGACAAAATGAATTTTTTGGGCTTTTTGAGAAGAGTATTAAAAAACTATTCCGTTCAGCTTAATTTGGTGATGGCTACTGCTGATGACAAAACAAATTTATATACCTCTACCGATCGCTATAAACATTTAGCAGAAAAAAATCCTACCATCAACAAATTGCGTCAATCGTTTGATTTGGATGTTGAGTTTTAAGCTTTTTATTTTTTCACTCTTTACCAATTATGAACTCCGATTTAAAATATAAAATTGCGCTTACGCTTATCCCTAATATTGGCGATATTTTAGCAAAACGACTGGTTGCTTATTGCGGAGGTGTGGAAGCTGTTTTTAATGAAAAAAAAGCAGCACTCGAAAAAATACCGGGCATTGGAAGTGCTTACGCTCAATCGGTAATCAATCACAAAATTTTTGACCGTGCCGAAGAGGAAATAAAATTCATTGAAAAAAATAACATTACCCCACTTTTTTATCTGGATAAAGATTATCCGAAACGTTTATCGCATTGCGAAGACAACCCAGTTATGCTATATTTTAAAGGCAATTGCAACCTCAATGCCGAAAAAATAATTAGCATAGTTGGTACACGCGAAGCAACCGAATATGGAAAAAGGATGTGTGAAAAATTAATTGCTGACTTGGCAATACACCATGTTACCATCATTAGCGGGCTGGCTTATGGGATAGATATTTGCGCACATAAAGCAGCATTGGACAATAAACTGCCAACAGTATGTACACTTGCGCATGGTTTGGACAGAATGTATCCGGCGGTACATAAAAACACTGCCGAAAAAATGCTGGAAAATGGCGGCTGGCTTACCGATTTTACAAGCAATACCATTCCCGACCGCGAAAACTTTCCAAGAAGAAACCGAATTGTAGCAGGCATTTCGGACGCAACCATTGTTATAGAATCAAAAAAAAGCGGAGGTTCACTCATTACTGCTGACATTGCCAATAGCTATAACCGTGATGTATTTGCCTTTCCGGGAAGAGTGGATGATGTTTGCTCCGAAGGCTGCAATGCCATTATCAAACAAAACAAAGCAGCATTGATACAATCTGCAGCCGATCTGGTATATATATTAGGTTGGGAACAAACTAAAAAATCAAATGCACCTCAGCAAAAACAATTATTCATTGAACTGAGCAACGAAGAAGAAACACTTGTGAACGCATTAAAGGAAAAGGAATCTGTTGGAATTGACGACCTTTGTTTTATTGCTAAACTGCCTATGAGCAAAGTTTCGGCATTACTGTTAACATTGGAATTTTCGGGAATTGTAAGATCATTGCCTGGGAAAGCATATCGGTTGAATTAGGGTAGTACGATTCTAAAAATAATATTCAAGTTTCACGAGATTTCACAATTAAAATACACAGATGTATTATTTATCAGGTAATTCAAAATTGAATAATTCTGACGGTTTTATTTCTAATGCTTTGGCAATAGCTATTAATGTGCTTAATGTGGGATTAATTTTTGCTGTTTCTATTCTAGCAATTTGGCTCAAAGATAGGCCTGATTCAAATTCTAACTGATCTTGGGTACACTTATACTCTTTCCTTAATTTTTTTAAATGAATAGCAAAGGCTTTTACAGCTTTCTCGTCAAAAATTAATTTTCTTTCTATTGAACTTTTTTGCCGCTTATTCATAACGGAAAGTTTCAAAAACTTGAAAATTAATTATGGCACTTGTGCTATAATTAGAAAAACATTCTACATTTATCTCACTTTTAAAAAGTATGGTTTTAATTTAAGACTAAATTCACGGATGGAGTACAAGGAAAAATAAAAATGACTTCAATACTCTATTAGCTTTGTATAAAAACCTTAAACAAAAAATAATGAAAAAAGTCTTAATTATTACACTATTTATTTATAGTCTTCAAGCAACCTTTGCACAAACATATTGCCCAGCAGGCGCAAAATGGACGTATGGTACTTCCTGTGGAGGAACTTGTAACGGCATAATAGTTTTAACTTATTCAGGAGATACAATAATTAATTCCATTAATTGTAAAAAGCTTCTAAAAACAGAAGATGGTCAAGATAGTGGAAATTTAAGTTTATTTCATTACACCTTAGGAACCGAAATAACTTATGAGCAAAATGGTGTTGTATATATTCGCAACAATAATAAGTTTGACACTTTATATAATTTTAAAGCATCAATAGGCGATAAGTGGAAAATGATATGGCAGTGTGATAGCACAAGTAATATAACAGTACTTGATACTGGTACAATAATTATTAATTCTACTCCTTTAAAATTTCTCAAGGTAAATTTGCATTTTAATACCAACAATTTACCAAAAGATTCTCAAGACACCATCATTGAAAAAATAGGGTTTATCGGTTCATATTATATTGCTTCCGACTTTTGTTACGCAGCACTTGACGGGGCTGAAGGAGGGAATTTACAGTGTTATAACGATGCTAATTTCAGCACCTACAAATCACATTGGGCTACTAGTTGCACTTTTACGGTTGGAATAGAAGAATTTAAAAAAGAAACATCTATTCACATTTTTCCAAACCCAGCTTCCAACTTTATAACAATTATCACAAACAAACCTTTTGAACAAATAAAATCAATTGAATTTTATAACTCGTTCGGACAAATTGTTTTATTGCCAAAACAATTAAACAAAATTGATATTACAGAATTACAAAATGGATTATACTTTATTAAAGTAACGAATAATACAGGTTTGACAATGATTACCAAATTTTTGAAAGAATAATTTTACAAAATAAAAACATCATGTAAAAATATCTATTTATTATCATTTCCCTTTTATCAATTTCAAATGTAATTGCTCAGTCAAGTTGCCTAATGATAAATTCAACAAATCAAGCAAAAACTGGGACAGTCTCCTGTGGTAGCATTCACGATTATTCCGCCTATCCTGATAATCCTTATACGCCAATTAAATTTGTTCGAATTGCCTTTAATGTTTTTCAAAAAGCTGACGGTAGTGGTAGTTTTAACGCAAGTGATGCTATTATTAAAAGTTATTTCCAAGCCTTCGTTGATAGCGTTAATTATCGTTTAGGAAATATCCAAGCAATTAATCCAGCCGCAACCTCTCCTAAAGTTATTGATTCTAAAATCCGTGTAATACTAAACAATACATATATCTATAAAGATGACAAGTTGTTTAATTATGTTATACCTTATGGAAGAGACGTAAAAATGGCTGATAGCCCAAGTAAAGCTGGATGCTAATAATTACTTACGTGTAGGTTATCAACAATGTACTCCTATTTTATTTGGTAGCAACCCGCAAAATGGAGTTGACTATGGTGAATGGTGGCTTGAATTATGGGATAATGGTATATAGTTTTCCAAACCGTATACAACTCAAAACTGGGGGAACTATCATTTTTATATTGCAAATGCAACAGGCAATGTTGGAATAGGAAAAAAACCATCATATAAGCTTGACGTAAATGGAGATGTTACAGTTATTACAGGCACTCCTAATTCTCCCAGTTCAGGCTTTTTATTTAGTGCTATTACAGTAGTTAATCCAACGCTCCTTGAACTGTCAAATAGTGGTGGTATTACATTTATAAAAGCTTCTTGTTTTCAAGTTGACAGCTTGAGACATAGCGGAATTTTAATAAATGTAGGTTGTATACCATGTAACACAAGTCCGACGGTTTTTACTCCTAATAGTGACGGAATCAATGATTTTTTTCTACCTACAGTTCATGAGCAAGTTAAATCTTATGAATTAAGTATTTTTAATAACTGGGGAAACCTTATTTATAATTCGAGAGATGTGAAAAATGGTTGGGATGGAATGTCAAAGGGAGATAAATGCAATGATGGTACTTATTTCTGGATTGTTAATTATATCACCTCAGACAATAAATTTTCTACAATTAAAGGAAGTGTAACCATTTTTAATTGAGAAACACCAAAAGACGAATCAATTTCCCTTAGCAAAATTGAAATTACAACCATTATTTTATCCTTACTCCATTTGTTTTTATTTGGCCTACATTAAACCATCCTATGGCTTTTGTTGTTGAATTGGGATTTACATTTCTAATATTTGTACTCACATTACTTGGAGGCGTTGCAAATAAGCCACTATTGGTAGTTTGACTAAATAGTTCATTTAAAAAATTATATGTTTCGGGGGTCAAGGCGTACAGGTTAACGGTAATGGAATCATTCATCTTAATTTTGTTTTCACGAGGAATAATAGCCTCTCGTATTGGTGAGATAAACAATAAACCATCGGTACCTCCACCAGCAAAGGCTCCATCTTGCGATAAATTTAAGTTTTCAGGTTTATCATAAAACGTATTATTGTTATATGATTTTACCCAGTAAAAATTAGGCATTCCAACAATATCTGTTGCATAAAAAGAACCCGTATATTCCACTTTTCCTTTGTTTATACCCGATGAAGCCACCTTTGCTAAATAGGTAACAGAATCAATTTTGGGAACAGGATATGCCACAGATAAAGCCTGAAAGTGTTCACCAGCAGTTGTAACCGACAAGGTATATGTATTAAATATTTTAACCAAAGTATCTGTAATTAATGGATTCCAAATATAATCACCCTTTGTAGCACTTTCTGAAAAATTAAATATCCTGCCTTCGTTATCTGTAATTTTTACAATAGCACCAGTAACGTATTTGTTTGGTACATTATCAAAATACCCGCCTGTAGTAGTTAATCTAATTTTTTGTGGTTTTACATCGCTATCTATAAAAGCATCAACGGTAAGTTGAGATGTACCTTCATCTAATTTAACAGGTATTACTTTTTCGCAACTACTACTAAATAGTGCAATAAAAAACAAGATTAAACAATTATGTAATTTCATTTTTTTTACGTATTTAAAATTTAAAGTTAAATGATACTCCAGGAATAGGTGCCCCAATAATGGTGTAACGAACGGCTTCAGTTATTGTTGGGGTATCCTTGTTTTGTCGGAAAAATACAGAAAAAGCATTTTGATTATTGTAAACATTATAAACAGAAAATACCCAACTTCCTTCCCATTTACGATTTTCTTTTTTCTTTAATTTTAATGTTGCAGATATGTCCAAACGATGGTATGCAGGAATTCTATAATTATTTCTTCGCTCTTCCGAATTATGTGGTATAACGTAACCTTGAACTTCAATTCTATTGGTTGGGAATGTTGCAGGAGTGCCGGTAGCAAAAGCAAAATTGGCAGATAGAGTTAAGCGATTTCTTACATCATAACTAGTTACTAAATTAACATTGTGTAGCTTATCAAAACGATTAGGGAACCACTTATCTAAATTAACACCCACCACTTTTCTTTCTGTTCGGGCAAGGGTATAACTCAACCATCCATTAAATTTACCTTTTTCCTTTTTCAGAAAAAACTCAATTCCATAAGCTCTGCCTTTTCCTGTTAATAATTCACCCTCCAAATACTCGTTTAACAATAAATTTGCATTGTTTATATAATCCAACTGGTTTTGTAATTGCTTATAGTATACTTCGGCAGAGGCTTCAAACATAGAATTTTTTCCGAAATTATGAAAATACCCGAGCGCATATTGATCGGCAATTTGAGGCTTTATATTATTGGTGGATGATGTCCAAACATCCAACGGAACTGAAGCGGTTGTGTTGGAAATTAAATGTAAATATTGCGTTACCCTACAATAACTTGCTTTAATAGAACTCTTAAATCCTACATCCATTTTTACTGCAGCCCGAGGTTCAAAATTAAAATATGTTTTAATTACCTCATTTTTTGAATAGCTTGTTGTATAATCTAACTCCTTTTTTAATCCGGCAGTAGTATCTTTATAAAAATAAGCTTTTCCATTTCCTAAATAATTATAATTGGAATAGCGAAGTCCGTATTGAAACAACAAAAAAGATCCTACTTTTTGTTCATTACTAACATAAATTGCCGATTCTAATGAATACTTATCGGCTACTGTAATATTTGTTTTACGACCTCCACTTGTAGCTATTGCAGTACCGGGAACAAAATTATAATACGATGTTTGTAAACCAAATCTAATTGTATTTTTTGAATTTAGGAAATAGCTAAATTCGGGTTTTATACTATATGTAATAATTTTCGACTTCCATTCAAATGCGTCTTTATCATTATCTCCAAAGGCTAGCAAATAATCGTAATTGCTATAGATAAGTGATGTGTTTAAAAATAACTTAGATCCAAAAATATGATTCCATCGTAATGTACCTGTTGCATTTCCCCAATTAAATTTGAATCCAATTCCTCCCAACACATCTCTGCCAAAGTAACCCGACAAAAATATCCTGTTTTTATCATTAATAGAATAATTGGCTTTTGCTGTTAAATCATAAAAATTTAACTGTGTGTTTTTTAAATCTCCTTTCAAAAAAGGTTTAGCTACTACATCAATATATGACCTCCTACCTGCAATTATAAAAGAGCCTTTGCCTTTATTAATTGGTGCTTCAATTGATAACCTGCTAAATATTAAACCTAAACCGCCATTTACTTCTAATTTTTTATTGTTTCCATCTTTCATTCTTACATCTAAAATGGATGAAACCCTACCACCATATTCGGCAGGTATTCCTCCTTTTATCAACTTCACATCTTTAACCGCATCGGGATTAAATACTGAAAAAAAGCCTAATAAATGTGATGAATTAAAAACAGGTGCTTCATCCAGCAATATTAAATTTTGATCTATCCCTCCTCCCCTAACATTAAAACCACTGGCTCCTTCACCCACTGTGGATACACCTGGCAACATTTGAATACTTTTTATAACATCTACCTCACCAAGGAAGGCTGGCATTTTTTGAATTGTTTTTATATCCAATTCATTTACACTCATTTCCACATTTTTCACATTTGCATCGGGTTGATTGGCTGATACAACAACTTCCTCCAAAACCTGTTTACTCTCTTTTAATTCAATATTTAACGTAACATTTTGTGTTAAAGAAACTTTTTTTGTAACCGTTTCATAACCTATATAATTTACAACAATGGTGTACTCATTTTTTGGAAGAGATAACGAATAAAAGCCATATACATTGGCTACTGCGCCTTCGCCAGATTCTGTTGCTACAACTGTAGCACCTATGAGTACCTCGCCATTGCTCGCATCTTTCAAATAACCACTTATAGTAACTTTTTCCTGAGCATATCCTATTAAAAAACAAAATGAGAATATTATTAAAATACTTATTTTTTTCATTTTTATTATTTTTTTAGAATTTCAATATTTATATTTTATAAAAAAAGGAACCCAAACAACTAAAGTCAATTACAGCTACAAACTCAAATAAACATTAATCTATCTCCGTAACACCACCAGATATAATAAACTTCATTACTTCGGCAGAAGAAGCATCAACAGACGTAATATTAGCACTGGGTACAATTAATAAATTACCTGAAAAAGAATATGACATAGGAATATAAACGGCAACAGTGCCCTCTTTAATTTTTAATTCACTTAAATTTTGTTGCGTAATAAAACCTAATTGTTGAATGTTATTTTCTTTATTAACAGTTACCAAAACAGGTTTATTAAAACGCTTTTTACTACCCACAAAAGCCGATAATAAATCCTTTATAGCAGTATAAATAGTTTTAATAAAAGGTGTACGTTCCAACGCGTTATCAAACAAACTAAAAAGCGGCTGCAATAAAATAGAGGATCCCATTAATCCCATCAAAAATATTATTGCTAATGCAATGGCAATAATTATAAAAGGGTCTACAACTGAACTAACAATTATTCCAAAGCCTACAAAAAACGACCTTACAAAATCAATTAACTTATACACCACAAAGCCAGTAATGGCAATAGGTACAGTAACAATTAACCCTTGCACAAAATATAATACTATTTTTTTCATTTTATTTTTTAATCAAATACAAAACTACTCAATTTATGTAATGGTTGGGATTAAATAGGAATTTACAACTACTCCAAGTCCAACAATTCTTTTTGTTGCTTTTTTGAAAGTCCAGCAATAATGAGTGTGTATGATTCAGCTATCCATTCATAGAGTAACTTAATATTTACCGAATCGTCTACAATCACTGTGTTCCAATGTTTTTTATTCATGTGATAGCCTGGGATTATACAACTATATTCTTCCCTAAGTTGAATCGCTTTTTCAGGATCACATTTAACATTAAATTGCAATGGTTTACTATCAATACCTACTAGTAAAAAAACTTTACCCATCACTTTAAATACAAGTGTATCTGGACCAAAAGGTGTGGATTCTTCTACCCCTTTTTTAGAAATGCAATATTCTCTTAGTTCTTCAATATTCATGATTTTAAAATGACTACTAATTAAAATGTACCAACATCAACAAATTGGGTTTAATTGGACACAAAATTAGAAATTTTTCTTCCGCTTTTTTTATAAAATAGTACGATTAATTTAATTATTTTTAGGCTGTAAATTTACAGCAGCTAACATTCCTAAACGGAAAAAAACATGAAAAACAAACTACAAGAATTAGATAAAAAAATTGCTGAAGCACACTTGGGTGGTGGTGAAAAACGGATTGCTTCGCAACACAAAAAAGGTAAACTTACTGCTAGGGAACGTTTACATTTTTTGATGGACGAAGGCAGTTTTGAAGAAATAGGAATGTTTGTAACCCACCGTTCTACCGAATTTGGGTTGGATAGTGAAAAATATTTGGGCGACGGTGTTGTAACCGGTTATGGAACCGTGAACGGAAGATTGGTTTATGTATTTTCACAAGATTTCACTGTATTTGGTGGTTCTTTGAGTGAAACACATGCCGAGAAAATTTGTCGCATAATGGACTTGGCAATGCAAAACGGCGCACCTATTATTGGTTTAAACGATAGCGGTGGAGCCCGTATTCAGGAAGGCGTAGTATCCTTAGGCGGTTATGCCGATATATTTTACCGTAATACTAGAGCGTCGGGTGTTATTCCTCAATTATCAGCAATTATGGGGCCATGCGCTGGTGGAGCAGTTTATTCGCCTGCCATTACCGATTTTATAATGATGGTAGAAAACACTTCCTACATGTTTGTTACAGGCCCTAACGTAGTAAAAACAGTAACGCACGAAGAAGTTACGTCAGAAGAATTGGGCGGTGCGTCTGCACACTCCACAAAATCAGGTGTTACACACTTTTCTTGTGCCAACGAAATTGAATGTATCAACAACATCAAAGCATTGTTGAGTTATATGCCTCAAAACTGTGAAGATGAAGCTCCATCCGTTGCTTACAATAGTACAGGAAACGAAAAACGCGCAGAATTAACTAACATTATCCCTAAAAACCCTAATCAGCCATACGATATACGCGAAGTGATAAATGGCACGCTTGACGCAGATACCTTTTTAGAAGTTCATAAAAA
>CANFLQ010000019.1 GCA_947447995.1 Bacteroidota bacterium
AGCCGTAAGTGTACGGTAGGTATCTTCAGCAAAATCTTCGTGGCCGGGGGTATCCAATAAATTGATCTTAATGCCTTTGTATTCAAAGCCCATAACCGAAGTTGCAACAGATATACCACGTTGACGTTCAATCTCCATAAAGTCGGAGGTGGCGTGTTTCTTTATCTTATTCGATTTAACAGCACCAGCTGTTTGAATGGCACCACCAAATAAGAGTAACTTTTCTGTTAAAGTCGTTTTCCCTGCATCGGGGTGAGAGATGATACCGAAGGTTCTACGTCTTTCTATTTCTTCTTTTATTGTCATACTATATAATACTTTTCTTTAATTTCCTTTCTCCTCAAGGAGAATACGTTCAAAATGGCGGATGAGCCAGTATGGGTGGGGCTCAAATAAAAAACCCTTCCCTGCCAATTAGGTAGGGAAGGGATTTTATAAAAATGTTAGATTAACTATTGTTTTTTTTCAGCAATACGAGCTGCTTTACCTGTTAATTGGCGTAAGTAGAATACACGTGCTCTGCGTACAACACCAACTTTATTTAATTCAACTTTAGCAATAAACGGAGAGTTAACAGGGAATACACGTTCTACACCTACGTTGTTGCTTGTTTTACGAACAGTGAATGATTCGGTAGCACCGCTTCCTTTGCGTTGAATAACAACACCTTGGTATTGCTGAACACGCTCTTTTTCACCTTCTTTAATATTATAATGTACAGTAACAGTATCTCCTGCTTTAAACTTTGGATGGTTTGCTTTTACTGAAAATTGTTCTTCTACGAATTTTAATAAATTGCTCATTTGCTTTGTTTTTACTATAAATTTATATGTTCTTTTTAAAAAGGAATGCAAATATAGTTTATTTTTTTTATTGTATTGTCTTTTTTTGAAAATTTTTATGGTAGAGGGGGAATTAAGGAACAATAAACTGTAAATTCTATTATTTGTTTATCCCTTTTTTTTATAATTTAGCTTAATAATAAAAAAAAGTCATGAAAAAAATATTAATCTCTTTAGTATTCGCAGGTTCTTTAATGGGTGCTTCGGCGCAAAAAGGATTTAAGTATGGTGTTACATTTGGTTTAGGTGGTAATAATTCCAATTATTCGGGAGGGTCAGCAGATGCTAATGCTTTGTTTCATCATAATGATTTTGGAAAGGCAAATTTGGGTTTTACGGCACGTTATTTTTTTGATGAGCATTGGAGTGTTCAATCGGGATTAGGAATAAGTGATATTGGGTTTGAGTTTGCTCTGGCAAAGGATTATTCTTTGATGAAAAAGGATGATCATTTTACCAAAAATAATATGGGAATAACGGTGATGCAAGTACCTATTACTGCCATTTATGCCTTTAAGCCCAATTGTAAAAACACTCGTTGGTTTGTAGGAGCAGGAATATCATCCATGACCAATTTTAATAACTTTAACCAAAGTTCTCATGCTACGCCTAAGGGTGAAGATATTGTAAATAATTCTAATTATCTGGACCAAACGGTTAATGCCGAAAAATTTACTGTAATTAACGGACAATTGATGGGAGGAATCGAAAAAATATTAAAAAAAGGCAGTATACTTCAATTAGCGCTCATAACTAATTTAGGTTTTTCAAATATAGCTACATCAACAGTTACATATATGGTAGATAATAAAAAGTATACACATTCTTTTACTAACAAAGGAGATTACTCAGGTTTAATATTAACCTATTATTTTAAATCCATAGGAGAAAAATAATAAAGCACTTAATAAATGAATGGCAGGGAAATAATCTCTGCCATTTTGTTTCTTATAATAATGAATTCAAGAAGCTCCTAATTAACCATCTTTAAATTGTTATTTTTTTATCTTTGCAACCTATGTCGCAAAATAAAAAAATAGTTCTGGTTGGCCCAGCTTATCCTTACAGAGGTGGGCAGGCTTTGGTAGAGGCCTATATGTACAATGCACTTTCTAAATTGGGATATGATTGTAATACTATTTCATATCAGTTATTGTACCCTTCTATTTTTTTTCCAGGCACCACACAATTTGACGAATCGGAAGTTATTCCATTTGAGCATACCTCTAAAATTAAAAGGATTATAAATTCCATTAATCCTTTAACTTGGTTTAAGGCGGCTTCGGAAATAAAAAAAATGAATCCAGACATGGTAATTATTGTTTGGTGGATGCCATTTTTTGGACCGGCATTGAGTACTATTGCCAGACTTATAAAAAAAAATAAAAATACCAAGGTGGTATTTCTTGTCGAAAATTATGTTTCCCACGAAAAACGTTGGTTCGATTCATTTTCTACAAAATATACATTTAAATATGCCGATGCTTTTATTTGTCAGTCTAAATTTATAAATGAGCAAATTTCTGCTGATTTTAAAGGTAAACCCATCCATCAAACTACCTTATCTATTTACGATTGCTATGATTTGGGTAAATACAATAAACAAACGGCTCGCGAATTTTTAGGAATAAAAACCGAAAATGTTATTTTGTTTTTTGGATTGATAAGAGCTTATAAAGGTTTAGATAAGCTCATTATAGCTTTTAAAGAAATTTTAAAAACTCGACCTGATACAACGTTATTAATTGTAGGCGAGTGTTACGAAGATATAAAAAAATATACCGACCTGATTGATAAATTAGGTTTGAACGATAAAGTTATACTAAACGATAGTTTTATTCCCAACGAAAAAATTGAACCCTATTTTAAGGCTGCCGACCTATCTTGTTTGCCCTATAATTCAGGTACCCAAAGTGGAATTTTGATGATGGCTTACGGTTTTAAAATTCCTGTGTTAGTTACTGATGTTGGCGGTGTAGCAGAGTTGGTAAAGGAGGGTGAAACAGGGAGAATAATTGCAGATAATAGTTTAGATAATTTAGTGAATGGAGTTCATCAAATATTATCTACCAAAGATACTGTTGATTATGCAGCCAATATTGAAAGTTACACCAAGGGCTTAGGTTATACCCATTTGGGTATATTTGTAAAAAGTTTACTAAAATAATAGTATTGATGTCGAGAAAAATTGCGATAATAAAAATTGGAGCTACAGGTGATGTTGTTAGAACAACTGTGCTACTACACTTGTTTGCTAACGATGAAATAACCTGGATAACGGCCAAACATAATATAGCGATACTGCCATTTAAACAAGCCAATCTAAAAAAAATAATAGCTATTGATGATGTTGGAAATTCTGGAGTATTGAAAGATGAATTTGATTTGGTAATTTCATTAGACGATGATCTTAAATGTGCAACTTTAGCTTCATCAATTTGTTCAAAAAATCTGTTTGGTGCATATATAAAGGATGGAAAGGTTTTGTATACAAATAATTCCAACGAATGGTTTGACATGGGATTATCGTCCCGATTTGGAAAAACAAAAGCAGATGAATTGAAGTGGGAGAATAAAGATTCCTTTCAGGAGATATTGTTCAGAATGTTGGGTGCTAAATTTAATGGCGAAACATACTTGATTCCGGAAGATATTATTTCACAGGGTAAACCCAATGTAATTGGGATTGAGGATAGGGCAGGAGCAAGGTGGCCAACAAAAATGTGGAATAAGTTTCCCGAACTTGCGGAGCATTTGAAAAAAGATGGTTATGAAGTTGTGTTTTTTAAAGAGCGTGAACATATCAAAGATTATTTGCAGGATATTGGAAATACATCCTTAATAATTTCGGGTGATACCTTAGGAATGCACATTGCACTTGCATTAAAAATTCCAATTGTTACTTTATTCACTTGTACTAGCGCCGTTGAAATATACGGATATAATAACATGGAAAAAATAGTTTCTGCCGAATTGAAAAAAGCTTTTTATAGAACAGAATATATTCCGGAAGCTCTAGAGTGTATTAGTTTAACCGACGTTTTAAAAGCTATTAATCGTTTTAAAAAGGTTAATATGTAATATCCTTCCTTTTAGCTTCTAATTATATTAATTTCCTATGCCGACATAGATTCAATTACCTCCATATTGTAATTGTCCTTTGTTTGATAATAGGCTACTTTTGGATATTGTTTTGCCCCAAATTTATGTTTATCAATATCGGCGGATAAGCCTAAATACACTTTTGGTAAACCCAATATGCGGGCTCTTTTTATTGCTTGATAAACGGCTTGTTTATATACCTTAAATTCAGTATTGTAATTATAGTCTATTCCAATTATCATTGGAGCTAAATGCGTATTGGTAACGTAAGTCCACATTGCAGCTACAGCTTTCCTTTCTGGACGAGGATCAAATTCGGGTTTTATTTTTAAAATAATAAATTCCCAATTAGGATGCTTTGATAGTTTATTTATTATATCCTTAGGGTAATCAAACATGTTAAATCCTCTGTTTCTTCTTTCTACATTGAGATATAAATTATAATAATATTCCGATTCATCCTTTGTTAACTCTTTTTTATATTCAATTTCATATTGATCTTCGTATTTGAATACTTCTTTTTTAACGTGTTTCCTACTATTAGGTGATATGGTTTCCATAAACTCTTCTTTAGAATTCCAACTTATATTTTCAACAATGTTTGTATTAGGCATATTAATAACAACAAAGCCTTCTTTCATAAATATATCTTTAAAATCAACATCATCTGTATCAAAATCTCTAAATAACAGCGTGTCGGCATTAATTGATTCTTGAATTTTTGCAAGCCTTTCAAGTAGTAAATTAAAAGCCTCTTTCCAGTTTGTATGTTCTTTGTTAAGGTAATAATGACAACCTTCGGTAAGCATACAACCCATTGTTAATGTTTTGGATGTAAGGTAATAGGGGTCTTTTTTTCGCTTTTCTTCAATTTGTAAGGATACCGATTCCAAGGCTACCATATCGTCTTTAGATATTCCAGACGAAAAGAAGGTTGCAAATACAGGTATGCCAGTATTGTCACGAATAATAAAATAATAAAAATCCCAATTCTCTTCTGGTTTTGGATTGTTGCTAAATACATCTTCTAAAGATAAAAGTCCATCCCAATCAAAAGTTCCATTGGCTCCAAGTAGCTTATTCCATTCTAATTTATTAATGTTTTTAATGCTTTTTTCTTCTTGAATTATAAAGTGGGTTATTTTTTTTTCGGTTATAGTATCTATTACTTTTGAATCTATTGCTGGCAATATTTTAAAAGCCTTTTTTATATCCAGCATAGTTTTTCCAGCTTCTTCTAAAATTATTGGATAATGATAAGCCATGGCATCTACTAACAATTTTATATCTTGCATTTGTATATGCCGTGTTATGGTAAATCGTAACCCGGTATATTTTATGGGTACAGCTGGAAATAATGCAGGGGAAACAAAAAAACCATCTTTTAGCAATCGGGCAACCATTTCATAAGCCAGTTTGGGATGCCCCATTCCTATAAAATAAATTGGAGTAAGCGGATCGGAAATTACACAAAGTTCGGTTTTAGATAGTAGTTGATTACAGTATATGATACGTTCATTTAATTGGTTTTGCAATTGATAAATTTCATCTGTGAGATGAATTTTTGAAGAGGCTATAGCAGAACCTATCAAGGGAGGTGATAACGGATGTGAATACGTTAATGGACCTCCAAAAACACGTACTTTCCGGCAGGTTTCTTCATCAGGGAATACAGCTAAACCACCCATCACTCCAAATCCTTTAGCTAAAGTTCCAACTAATATTATTTTAGGATGTTTAGGTGCTTTACTAAATGCGTACCCTGTGCCATTTTTTCCATACCAGCTCATGCCATGGGCATCGTCAATGTATAGGTGTAGCGCCTCGTATCTTTCAATTAAATATAGTAAGTCATCCATAGGAGCTAAATCTCCAAACATAGAATAAATTCCATCAATCATATACCATACTTTTTTATGCTTTTGGCTTAAAATTTTAATTTGTCGTTCCAGCATTTCTAAATTACTATGGCGTATCATTTCAATAGGCACTCCTTTTATACGTAGCAGTTGAGTTGCTGTTTGCACACTCATGTGTACTTGTTGATCCAAAATTACAGCCTCATCATATTGAACAAGAGTTGGAATAATTGAAATATGAGCTGTTGATGTAGAAGTATAAACGATTATTGGGCTGTTATCAAACATTTTGGACAAATATTCTTCTAAAAGCAAATTAATTCCAGAGGTAAGATACGTTCGGGATACCGAAAACTGTGTACCATATTTTTGTACAAATTCAATGGAGCCATCTTTTAAACGCTGATCTAACTCTAAGCCAAGATAACCACAGGTGCCAAAGTTTAATAATTCCTTGCCCGAAATTTGTAAATTTCGATCCGTCATTTTATTAATATCAGTAACTAAGTGAATTACACCACGATTTTTGGCATCCGTAAGTAATTCGTCAATAGTGTCTAAAGAGTTATTGTGATTAATTTTTGCCATAATTTGAAGTATTAAATGATTTTAAACCTTATATTAGCCCCTTTATTTTTTTTAAAATTAATTAAAGCTCGAACAATTTTAAACGATGAAAAAATTGCTTTTTGAAAATAATGATGTTAAAATTGAATTAGAGAATGGTATTATAATGACTACTTGGAAAATAAGTTTTGCAGATTTAGAAATGGCGCACAAAGCCGTTGCTTTAAGATTAAAATATTGTAATTCTATTTCATATCCATTATTATCAGATATTAAATTGATAAAGAGCAGTACTAAAACTGCACGAGATTTTTTAGCTTCAAAAAAAGGTGCTGAAGGTGTTACTGCAGCAGCTATACTTATAGATTCTGTTATTGGAAGCATGATGGGTAATTTTTTTATTAGAATAAATAAACCAATAGTACCTACAAAATTATTTACTGATGAAAAAAAAGCTAAAATGTGGTTAGCCAATTATGTATAAAATTAATTTTATTGCAAATTCTCTAAATCAGATTCGGTAAGTGGTTTATGTAAAAAACTTAAAACTTGTTTATATTTCAGAGCCTTTTCAACATCCAATAGGTTGGAGGAGGGTGTAAGCATAGTTATTTTTATAAATGATTTTAATTCAGTAGGGAGTTTTTCAAACTCTTCTAAAAAATAAAAACCATCCATAATTGGCATATTAATATCTAAAAAAATATATGCTGGTATAAGTTCCTTAGTAAGGTTATTAGTTTGTAACATTTTTTTTAAAAATGCTAATGCACTATTTGTATTGGAATGTATGTAAACATTTTCGGCAAAGTAACAATCCTTAATTATTTTTTCATTAATAAAATTATCAATATCGTTATCGTCGATAAGCATAACGGCTTTGTGTATTGTTGTTGAAGGTTTATTATTCATAAAATTATTTTAATTAAACTAAATTATTTCTAATAGCGTAAGTGGTTAACTCAGCACTGTTTTTCATTCCTGTTTTTTCAAGAATTCGGGAACGATAAGTACTTATTGTAGGTATACCTAGAGATAATTCCTCAGCAATTTTTGAAATGGTTTTTCCTTTTGCTATTAAAAGTAGGGTTTGAAATTCTCTGTCGCTTAGTAGTTCATGAGGTGCTTTGTTGTCTGGTTTTTCTATTTGGGTAGCCATTTGTTCGGCAAGGGAAGCTGTAATATATTTTTTGCCAAGCATAATGTGATTAATGGCTTTAATTAGTTCTTCATCGGCTGTATCTTTTGAAAGATAGCCTGCTGCACCAAGTTTTATAGCTCTGATTGCTATTAATTCTTCTGGATGCATGCTAAAAACTAAAACGGGTGTTTTTACCCCTTCGTCTTTTAATTGTTTAAGAACATCCAAGCCATTTCTGCCAGGCATATCAACATCAAGAATTAAAATATCCCATATTTTTCCATTCATTTTTTTTAAAACCTCTGCCGCATTTGATGCCTCAGAAACTTTAGACGCAGGGAACTCACTTTCTAAAATAAGTTTAATTCCTTTTCTGATAGATGGATGGTCATCGCAAATAAGTATTTGTTTCATATTTCAGGGTTTATTATTACTTCAGTTTTAATTATTGTGCCTTTGCCTATTTCGCTAACTATTTCAAAATTAGCACCAATGCTATTTGCACGCTCTTTCATACCGATAAGTCCCATCGAAAACGGGTTTTTTTGTTTATGAATATCCATTCCTTTTCCATTATCTTTAATAATTAGGGTTAGTCTTTTTTTCTTTAAATACAGCATAATAGTTACAGTATCTGCATCTGTGTGTTTTGATATATTTGTTAGTGATTCCTGACAAATGCGAAAAAAACAAGTTGAAATATTTTTATTAAACTGTTGTTCATTTACATCTATTTCCAAATTACAACTTACACCTTTTTTTTTCTCATAAGCATTCACTAACCATTCGATTGATGATGCTAATCCAAGTGTATCTAGTATTCCTGGTCTTAATGAAGTTGCTATTTTTCGTAAATTTTGAATAGTGGTATCTACATCATTTAAAAGTTCCTTTATTTTTTGTTCACTAAAAGGATTATTTGCACCTGTTTTTTTTAATGATGAAATTCCGAATTTTATTCCAGCCAACTGTTGTCCCAATTCATCATGTATTTCTCGTGCTAAACTAGTCCTTTCATCTTCCAGTACCTTATTAAGATGATTAGCAAAGTTTCTTATTTTGATTTCGGATTCTATTAGAAGTTCTTCTGCCTTTTTTTTAATTGTAATATCCCTAATAACGTGTTGACTACCTGTCCTGTTTCCTTTTTCTATAATTGGATTTATTCTTGCCTCCAACCATAAACTTTTACCATCAAGGGTAAGTCCTTTAAATTCAAATGAATCATGAACTTGTTCTCCCAACAGTCTTTTTTTACGCCTTTTATAAAGTTCTTCACAAAATTCTGAAGCCAAAAAATCTTCTTGATTAAAATTATTAATGTCTTTATTTTTTATTCCAAATATTTCACAAAATTGTTGGTTGGCAAAAGTTATTTCGCCTTTCATATTCTCAACAAAAAAGCCATCGTTCATATTATCAATAAGGGTTTTATATAATCGCTGGCTTTCAAATAATAATTGTTCTGATTTTTTTCGCTCAGTAATGTCTCTTATAAATCCTATAAAATACCTTTCCCCATTTATTAATGATGCAGAAGTGTTGATTGAAACATAAAATTCCAGTCCATTTTTTTTAAGAAGAGAGGTTTCCAGCGGTTTTTTAAATATAACACCTTCTTGAATTGAAGAAAAATGCTTAAGTCCACTATAAAATGCTTTATGATAACGCTGAGGCATAATAGTTTCGGCAAGGTTTAGACCTAATACTTCATTTTCTTTCCAACCAAATAATTCTTCCGATTTAGTGTCCCATTTTGTAATAACTCCTTTTCCATCCGTAATTATTACAGCATCTGGCGAAGCTTCGTATATACTTTGAACAAGTTTTTTACTTTCATTTAATTCAAGCTCCGATTTTTTTCTTTCGGTAATATCAACAAATCTTAATACTGCATTTTTTCCGTTACCTTCAAAACTTGTAATACTTACAATAAACCAATATTTTTGATTTGCGGAATAACAAGGATATTCAAGCTCAAATCGAAGTGTTTCTTTTTTTAATATCGCATATAATCCATCTAAAATTTTTCTGGCATAGTAATCTCCGCAGGCTATTGCCTGGTCGCAAATTTTTAAATAATTGGCGCCTAAAAAAATTTTAAATAAAGTGTAGCTTTCTTTTTGTTGTGCTGCTTTTTTCCATGATTCATTAATTGAAATAACAATTCCATTTGGATTAATTACTGCAATATAGGAATTGAGGGAAGATAATATTCCTCTATTAAAAGCTTCTGTTTCTGCCAGCTTTATTTCATTTTGCTTTTTCTTTAAAACTATTGAAGCTTGATTTAAAAAACGCAAAACTATTTGTTTTTCAGCTTCATTAAATATACGTGACGCGGTAAAAGTAATAAGGCCTAATAATGTATTATTTGATATTATGGATAAAATTCCTAAGGTATTAATATCATTAAACTCCTCAATCCAATCTTCAATTTTTTCTAAATTTCCATTTTCATAATGCGACGAAATTATTTTTTTTATTTCACTTTTATCACTGGTTATAAAATTTGCTTTTTTATCAATAATATTAGCATATATAGCTCCCTTTTTAATTGATGGAATTATGTTTGAGGCGGTTTTTCCAATTTTCCTTTCCAATTCTAAAATAAATCCATTTTCAATGTATGATCCAACCAGTTCTAATTTACTCACTTCTTTATCGTACAAGTATATTCTGCTCGATTTAATTTCTGCCACATCATTGAGTGCTTTTAATAATAAATCAGCAATTTCGCCTATGGAATCTTCTTTTAAAATAGCGTTATTAATTTTTTCAGAATTGGATATTTCTTTAAAATTCAATTTTAACTCCTCTTCTGATTTTTTTCTTTCGGTAATATCAACGTGTCTTAAAACAGCTTTATCGCTGTCCCCTTCAAAGCTTGTAACACTTAAATTAAACCACCGTTCTTTTTCGAGAGAATGGCAAGGGTATTCCAATTGAAATTGGGATACTTCGTTGTTTAAAACAGCTTTAATTCCTTGTAAAGCATCTTTAGCATATTTGTCGCCTGAGGTAATAGCTTTTTCACAAACATTAAAATAATTACTCCCCAAGGAGGTTCTTTTAAGATTGTATTCACCATTTGTTGTTGAAAATGTATCCCAAGCCTGATTAACAGAAAGAATTGATCCTTTTATATCAATAACAGCAATTTGGGAAGGAAGTGAAGAAAGGATGCCTTTACTAAATGTTTCACTTTCTTTTATTTTAAATTCTGCAATTTTAAGTTCTGTTATATCTTGCGCTATTCCAATTGCTTTGATTGGTTTACCTGTTTTATCAAAAAATAATTCAGCATCTCCTATAATGTATTTATTAGTATTATCAGCATTTGTAATGCGAAATTCAATAGGCGGTTTTTTTATTCCCGTTGTAAGTAAAAAAAACCAATTTCTTAATAATTCTCTGTCATCGGGATGTAAAAGATTAAGGAACGATTCTGTATTTAATTCAAAAGTTAAAGGATCGCAATTGTGTATTTTGTACATTTCTGCAGACCAGTATATAGCTTTTGTAACCAAGTTTATTTCCCAATCGCCAATTTTAGCAATTCGTTGTATCATATTTAAATGTAGTTCACTGGGCGGTGTAACTCTTTTTGATTTAGATACGGTTTTATGATTCATAAACCTGTTTTATTTAACCCGATATTTTTTGAAATAATTATAATGCTATAATTGTTAATCTGTTTTTGTAAAATACAATGTTAATGATTTATTTTAAGCTTTTAAATTTAATCTATTTTTTAAAGGCTTTAATAATTATTTTTTGTTTTTTTGTCGAAAAAACTACAACGTTTACTTGCAGTAATTAATATAATAATTTGTTTTTAGCGATATAGTTAAATCCTTCAAATGAAATTTTGAAATTTATTTTAAATAATTATAATCTCAAAATTCATATTATTTTAAAGAGTTTTATGTAGTTGCAAGCTACATTATTATGTAGTTGTAATAATTACAAACTGTAATTCAAGTTTCAAGTATTTGTCATTTTATTACCTACACTTATATAAGTAATATAGGCTACAACAGAATCAGCTTTTTGTTTACAGAATACATGTTTAATGGTTTGTAAATTTGAAATATCTATTTTTATTTATTTCAAAAAAACATAAATAGCGTATTTTTTTTAAGATAATAATCAAACTTAAAATAGAGTTATTATGAAAAAAATATATTTTATCTGCATTTTAGGAATTTGTATAACTGGGCATATTTATTCCCAAACATCATGGATTGGTGTAACAAGTACCAATTGGAATACAGCTACTAATTGGACATCAGGGGTTCCATCAGCAACCGTTGATGTAATAATAGGTGATGCTAATTTTATAGGAGGATTTCAACCAAAACTAACTGCAACATCTGTTTGTAAATCTCTTACAATTGGATCTGGAGCTATTTTATCTACATTAACCATTGCAAAAAACATTACGGTATCGGGCAATATTACAATTGGAGCTAATGGAACTATTTTACATAACGTAGCAAATACTACTATTACATTAAAGGGAAATTGGACGAAAACAGGCACTTATACTGCTAGTTTAACTACTAATCAAATTACTTTTTCGGGAGCAGCACAAATTTTGACAGGTGCAACTACATTTAAAAAATTAACTATAAATTCTGGCAGTACTTTAACGTTAGCCAATAATATTGTTGTAAATACTAGTTTATCAATAAGCGGTACATTAAATCCCACATCTGCTTATATTGTGTCAGGAACAGGAACATTAACTGTAAATTCTGGAGGTGTTATTTTAGTTTATGCTGCCGACTTTACAAGTAACTACACTATATCAGGTACTGTTTCATTAAATGGGTCTAGTACAGTTAATTATGCCGCATCTACAATTAATCAAAACATTACAAATTCACTCACTTATGGTTATTTGAGAGTAAGTGGAGGCTTGATAAAAACGCTTACCGGAAATTTACCAACACTAAATTCTACTTCGGCTAACTCTGGACGAATTTATATTGATGCTGGCACATTAGATCTTCAAACATACACAGCAAATAGAGGAACAACGGTAACAGGCGGATTTATTATTATTGCAAACGGTGCATTTTTTAAAATAGGCGGAACTAATACATTTCCTTCAAACTACAATACAATTACAATTGCATCCAATGCCACAGTTGAATATTCAGGTACCAACCAAACTGTTTTAGCTACCTCTTATGGTAATCTTACACTTAGCAGTAGTAGTGGATCGGTTGTAAAAACAATGCCAGTTACAGCACTTACAATTGCAGGTAGTCTTACAAGTAGTATAAGTACTGGAACGTCTGTATCCTTTACCGCTGGCAATAATATTACCGTTAACCGCAATGTAAGTTTGGGCGCTTCAACTACATTTGATGCCAGTTCTTTCCTACATACATTTAAAGGTAATTGGATAAATAATGGAACCATTACAGGTAGTACATCAACTGTTACATTGAGCGGAGTTAATTCAGTAGTGAGTGGAGTAGGAGTAAACAATTTTAATAACCTTACATTTTCAGGAGTAGGCGCTACGGGGGCTAGCACTACTTCAATTAATGTAGCTGGAAATTTATCAACCACAGGTGCGGGCAGTTTTACTCACGCATCTAATGGAATTGTATCAATGACAGGAACCGCTAAAACAATTTTAGGAAATGGGTTTACGTTTAGTAATTTGAATATATCAGGAAACATAACTACTGCTGCAAATATAAAAATTGCAGGAAATTTTACTGTAAATGGCACTTTTGCTGCCAGTAACGGTACAAGCACATTTAATGGTTTAACAAAAATAATTTCAGGGAGTGGAACAATTACATTTTTTGCGCTAAATGTATTGGGAACTATATCAACAGCAAATAGTTTTACAATGTTGTCTAATTTATCCGTTGCTGTTGCCGCATCCTTAACTGCTACAGCAGGTACCGCAACTATTAATGGTACAACAAGTTTTTCGGGAATTGCTAATTTATACAATGTTACTATTAATGCAACAAAAACATTGGTTATGGGAACAAATTCGGTACTAGGTATTGCAAATACGTTTACTAAAACAGGAACACTAAATGTTACTAGTAATATACCCAATACAGTAGAATACAACTCTTCTGGAGCGCAAAGTATTGTAAACACTACGTATAATAATTTAACACTTGCAAATGGAGGGGTAAAAACAGTTGCAGGTGCTATTACTGTAAATAGAGATTTTACAATTAATCCTAGTGTTACATTTGATGCTTCTTCGTTCATTTTTTCATTGTATCGCCATTGGATAAATAATGGCATATTTACTGCCTCAACATCTGATGTACAATTTAGAGGGGCAAATGCGGCTGATGTAACAGGGGCTTCAACTTTTTATAAATTAACGGTAAATAAAAGTAGTACCGTTTTATGGGTAACATTACTGAGTAATATAACGGTTACAAATAACCTAACCATGACACAAGGAAATATGCAAACAGGAACCTATTCCGTTACCATTACTGGTACGAGGCTTGGAACAGGTTCAGGTGTAATCATAGGTACTATTACGCAAAACCACACATTTACTAATGGTGTCATCTACTATTTTGAGGGACCAGATAATCGAATTATTTTTACGTCACCTTCGGCTGGTTTAACTTCAGTAACTGTAAAAAGTACTTTAGGGGCAATTGCCGATTTTGATGCAACAAGAGAATGTATTTTGAGAGAATATGAAATCATTATTCCCTCAGGAACATATACTAACGCTACTTTAAGATTACATTATCAAGATAATGAATTAAATGCTTTTGATGAACCTAATTTGGCTGAATTCAAATTTAATTCAGGTACAACTTGGGACAGTATTGGTAGAACAACCTTTAATTCAACAACAAATTATGTAGAAAAAACAGCAATTGTAACAATTGCAGGACGCTGGACTTTATCAGGAGTAAGAAATACAGTAAGATGGAACGGTTCAGTTAGTTCGGCATGGGAAACAGCAGCTAACTGGACAACCATATCAGGCTCTAATATGAGCAACCGTATACCTACTTCAACAGATGCAGCAGAAATAGGACAAGCATCATTTACAAACAGTCCAATAATTACATCGGCACAAACCGTAAACGTACTAAGATATGGAAGCATACAAGGAAGTACACTTACAATAGCTTCAGGTTCATTAACAACTATTGGCAGTATTAAAGGATTATGGAGTGCTGCCGCTTCACATACCTTAGATGTAGCATCTGGAACATTAATTGTGGGAACCAACCTTGATTTATGTGATGGAACAGCTGGTCATGATATTTTATTGAAAATTGGATCAGGAACAGCTACCATAAATTTTGATTTAACTCAAAGTTCAACAGGGGGCGTAAACTTTACAGGTAATGGTACATTAACAATAGGGGGCTTATATAATTATATAACTGGAAGTTTTATAGCTGGTTCTGGTACGGTTATTTATACAGGAACAGAAGCTCAAATAGTTGCTCCTGTAACATATAACAACCTTACGTTTACTAAATCAACTGAAACGGCTGTTATTAATGCCCCTACAATTGTAAACGGAAATATTACAACAAGTATAGGTGGTGAATTGATGGTGTCAAATACGTTAACAGTACTTGGTAATATTACAATAGGAGTAGGAAATGAATTTACAGAAAATGGAGTATTAATCAATGTGGGAGGAAATTGGACTAATAACGGAACATTTACTGTTTCAAATGGGAGTGTAAATTTTAATGGAACAGGAAACCAATCTGTAAATACAAATATATTTAATACGCTTATAGTAAATAAATTAGGCGGAACTTTATTGCTAACAGGGAATTTAGTTATTAATAGCAATTTAACCCTCACTTCAGGAATATTAGATTTATCAACCTTTACAGCTAACAGAAGTAATACAGGGGGGGTTATCACGCTTGGTGCAACTTCTTTACTCAAAACAGCAGGAGTCAGTAATTTTCCAGGTAATTTTATTTCAACATTGTTGGATGCCACAAGTACTGTAGAGTACAATGGTGCAATTGCTCAAAATATAACAGATATTGATTATGGAAATCTTACTTTTTCTAATGGTGGAGTTTCAGCAAAAGCTTTACAAGGAGATGTGCAAGTAAACGGAGATTTGCTTATTAATTTGGGTGCTACACTTGATCCTGGTGCAAATAAAATTACTTTATATGGCAATTTTACAAATAGCGGAACCTATATACCAGCAACAAGTACATTAATTTTAAATGGCACATCTAAAATTTTTGCTGGCAATACAACTTTAAATAATTTAACAACTATTACAGGAACCTATTCTGTTACTAGTTCGGTATTAACTGTTGCTGGCGACATGTTTTGCGATACAACAGCATCAATTAATTTTGGAAATGTTGATGTAACATTAGATGGCGATTTTACAAATAAAGGTACGTTAATAAGTAATGGCGTTTTAACTTTTTCAGGTACCAGGTTACAAACATTTCAATTAATTGGGGCTATAATTTCGGCATCTACAGGTATTGTAAATTTTAATGGCTCCGTAACTCCAATTAGCAACTCTGTAAATAGTACCGTATCGTTTTATACAGTAAATTGGAATAATACAGGAACTGGGGCGTATGTAATTTCTTCTCCTTGGACTGTTGTAAAAGCCATTAACATAGCAACAGGTACTACATTAGACTTTGGATCCTTAACCCATAATTTTTACGGAAATTTTACAAATAATGGTACAGTAACAAGTAGTGGTATTTTAAATTTTACGCCACATCCAGCATATACCTCAGCGGCCACAGTTACGCTTGATGCAGTAGGCGGAAGTTTTTCCAGTACTGGAACTGTAAATTTTGGAAGTATAACAACTACCCCAACGTTAACAATTGTAGATAATACCCCTACGTTTAATAATGTAAATATTACCAATACAAATGCCGCAGGTATTACGCCTCCAAATGCTTGGACAATAGGGCAAAATTTATATATTGGATCTGGTGCTATATTTAATGCAGGAACTGGATTAAGTCATACTATTGCAGGAAGTATTACAAATAACGGTACTTTAAATGGAAATACTTCTACCATTACTTTTACAGGTAATCCTGCATTTATTGATGGTGTAGGAACGGACTTATACCACAACTGTACTGTTGCTTTTGGTGCAAATTTAACATTGAATAAATCAATTGGTATTGATGCAAACCTTGTGGTAGATGGTGATTTTATTAGTACTGGCAGAACTGTAACTTTTTCAGGAACAGGAAACTCAACAATTAGCGGAACAGCTGGCATTGTTACGTTTGATGATTTGGATCAAAATAAAACAAATGCAACTACCTCTCTTTTAGTACCCGTTACTATTACCAACGAATTAACACTGATAGATGGAATCATAAATACGACCTCAGCAAATATACTTACGGTAAATAATAATGCAAGTTCTACATCAGGATCTTCGACCTGTTTTGTAAATGGTCCTATGAAAAAAATTGGAGATGAACCATTTGTATTTCCAGTTGGTAAATCAGGAACACCTAATATTTGGGCACGTATTGAAATGATAAATGATGCAAGTTTTCAAAATTTTGATTCAACTACAGTTTTTACTTGTGAGTATTTTAAGGCGGCTCCTGTTTTTTATAACAACTCATCTAAAATGGGAATAGGAGTATACAGTGTAAGTGCTATTGAATATTGGGATTTGGATAGAACTGCCGACCCTGGAAATAATGCTCAATGTAATATTGCATTGTATTGGGAAGATGCAACTAGAAGTGGAATTACAAGTAATTTAGATTTATTTGTTGCACACTATGATGTTTCAGGAACAACCAAATGGGAAAAACAGGGTGGTACTGGAATAGGAGGGGCCTCTGGTTATGTTAATTCGTTAATTCCTGTAAGTTCTTTTAGTCCTTTAACCTTTGGTACCCTATTTGGAATAAACCCATTACCAATAGAACTACTATCTTTTAGTGCTAAAATAGAAAACAGTGATCGTATAAAAACAAGTTGGGTAACAGCTTCCGAAACTAATAATGATTATTTTACATTGGAAAAATCCATAGACGGAATTCATTTTATAGCAATAGCAACCATGCCTTCAAATGCACGTTTTGGTAACAGCACCTCTCAACTTTCCTATACGTTTATTGACTCAGACAAAACGTCAGGCATTTATTATTATCGCCTAAAACAAACAGATTTTGATGGTAAGTTCAAATATTCTTCAATTATAACGGCTGAATTAAATAATTCGAATTCCTTTTTTGAATTTGATGTTTATCCAAATCCAACAGATGGAGTAACAATTAATTCCAAAATAACTTCAAATTATAATGACAACGTATTAATAGTAGTTGTGGATATTTTTGGACAAGAACTGTATTCAAATATAGTTATACTAAATAAAGAAGGGGAAAATATTTATGCCATTGACCCTCAACAAAAATTAAAGTCAGGAATATACACTATAACAGCAATATCTAATAACAATTACTATTCAAAAAGGCTTGTTGTAAACTAAATATTATTTTGAAATATTGCAGCAAATACCAATAAAATTATTGATGATTCCTTTATTTTAATTACCCTCCATTTATTAGGTAATAAAGTATTAATAATGTTCCAAAGTTTAAAACTTTGGAATAATTCATCTCCTCAGAATAATACTTTGGAAAACATCTATAGCATCCGAAAAAAATAGATTAAAACCCGTTTAATTTAAACGGTAGGGCGCAACCAATTCAAATTTTGGAATAGCTACTTCAAAACGGGTACTATCCAATTTGCGTTCTATTAAATAAGTACCACTCATTTTTCCCATATCTGTAGTAAGGCTGCATGTCGATTCGTATTCAAAAACTTCTCCTGGCATTATTACAGGTTGTTCGCCCACTACACCGTCGCCTTCAACTTCTCTGCGTTCATTAATTGAATCAAATATATACCAATGACGAGAAATTAATTGTACCGCAGCACTGCTCTTGTTTTCTATGCTAATATGATAGGAGAATAAAAAGTGATTATTTTCAGCAACCGAGTGTTCGTTATGAAAACTGGTTTGTACACTAACTTTTATACCGTGGGTTAATTGTGTGGCTTGACTTCCCATATAGTTTATATTAATATATTTTACCTGTTAACAATATTAGTAAAATATTTATTTAATTTAACTATAATATTAAAAAAGGTTTTAAACAATTTAGTTCTTTTTAAAATTGGGTGTTAAATTATCAACTATTGCTTTAAAATTAAAAGAGATAAAAACAGAGTTTATAATAAGTACTATTTAAAGAGTATTTACTCTAAATTTTATGACTTTTTTGAGTTAGTTATTTATTTAAGTAAATTTGTTTTTTGTTAATTATTCCAATAACTTTCCCTTTAAATTTTGTTCCAATGAAAGGAGTGTTTGATGACTTTGATTGAATATTTTCCTTTTCAAATGTCCAGGTTAATTCAGGGTCAAATAATGTGATATTTGCAGGTTCCCCCTCTGCAATTATTGGCTGTTGAAGGTTTAGTATTTTTCGCGGTTTTGTTGTGAGGGTTTCAATTATTGTTTCAAGCGTAATATTTTTTCTGTTACTATTAATAAGTGCAAAGCACGTTTCCAATCCTATCATGCCATTTGAAGCATCATCAAATTCCACATTTTTTGATTCAATATCTTGTGGCCTATGGTCACTGCTAATCGCATCAATAGTCCCATCTAAAAGTCCTTTTAATAAGCCTTCTATATCTGATTTTATTCTCAATGGAGGATTTAACTTATAATTACTGTCAAAATCGATTAAAGCACTATCGTCTAATGCAATATTATAAGCATTTATAGAAGCTGTAATTTTTAGTCCATTAGCTTTCGCTTTTCGGATAATATCAACAGATTTTTTTGTAGAAATATTAGCGAGATGAATTGGAGCGTTGGTATATTCAGATAGAAATATATTTCGGCTTACCATTAATTCTTCGGCAAGTGCCGGAATTCCTTTTAATCCAAGTTTTGTTGAGGTTATACCTTCATTTATTTTTCCTCCTTGAGAGATCGACTTTTCTTCGCAATGGGTAATTATTAAACTGTTAAAATTTTGGGTGTATAACAAGGCTCTTTTTAATAATCCAGCATCGTTTATAGCTTTTTTATCATCAGAAAATGCTACAGCGCCAGATTGGTGCATATCATACATTTCTGAAATATCTTTACCTTCCTGCTTGAATGATACTGTTCCAATAGGATATACATCAACAATGCTATCGATAGTTTTATTTTTAATATATATAACATCTCCTTTGGTATGGATTGGTGGATTGGTGGATGATATTACTCCAACACTAGTAAATCCACCAGCAGCAGCAGCCTTAATACCACTCTTTAAATCTTCTTTTTGTTCAAATCCTGGATCACAAAAACTAACTTGCATGTCCATCCATCCAACAGATAAATGGAGGTTTTTACCTTCAATTATTTTGGTGTTTTTTTCTGCGGATAATTTTGTTTTAATGGATTTAATAATTCCATTTTCAATTAACACATCTACTACTTTACCATTATAAATAGTATTGATATTGATGATTTTAGCCGATTTGATAAGTATTTTCATCTTTTTTTTGTTTATCCTTTAACAAAACGTAATAATAAAATTTCAATCGCAAAAAATACAAGCGATAAAAAAATGCAAAATTTCCAAAGTTTTTCACCTTGATTAATGTTTGAAATGTATTCTTTGAAATGTTGTTGTTGTGCTTTTATTGTATTGAAATTGAATAAGTTATTTGAGGTTATCTTTTCATGTAGTTCATCGTAGTTAAAGCAAGCAAGATTTGACTCTGATCGGTTGTAATTTAATGCAAAGCATGTAATTAAATTATTTTCAGAAAATAAATTATAATTACCATCATTTATAATTTGATTACGAACATTGATTACTGTTTTTGAGTTTATAATTTTATTTTCTGGTATAATATCAAATTTTGAATTTAAACTTTTTAAATGACATATTTTTTTTTCTGGCAAATTGGATGTTAATTCAATATTTTCATTTGACCCTATTGTGTAAAAAAGAGGGCTAGTATTTCTACTGTTTATGGCTATTTTGTATAATGTTGGAACAAAAAGTGCATGTTTAGCAAAATTGCTAAACTCCTGTTGGAGTGATATAGAAGATAAATAAATTTCCCCTTTCTTATAATAAAATTGGCTTAATAATATATCACCATTTTGTAATTTCAATAAAAAATCTTGATTTGTTTTTGTAGTTCTTGAAAGTATGAAATGTTTGTAAATAATTGGTAAATATAGATTATCCTGATTGATTTTTTTTTTGTCAAAAACATCTTTAAAAATAGGGTGTTCTAGGTTTATCTTTTCTGTTTTGGTTTTGGACGTGTCTAACGATTCAAAATAATTTGCATCTAACAAGCTTAAAAAATCTTTATAAGATTTTAGATCGCAATTTGCATTTGGGAAAATAAGTAGGTTGCCACCGTTACTGGTGAATTTAGTCAGTTCTTGTGATAATCCAGAAGGTATTGTTTTTAGTTCATTTAAAATAATTAATTGATTGTTAAACAATGAGGAATAGTCCAGTGAATTTTCACCTGTGTTTTTTAAAATGAATAATGAGTCGTCTTGAAATAATTTATTTATAAATGGGCTTCCAGAGTTTTTAGCATCATCAACAGACGAATTTATGCAAAGTACAGAAATATTTTTTGCAAGTTCATAGCTAATATAAAACGTATCATCAAATGAAATTGGAAAGTCATTTATTTCTAACCTGCAATTCATTAAAGCTGAACGAGAGTTAGTTAAATTAGATGTTTTTATTTCATTAGGATAAGTAATATAAGTCAAAACAATTTCGGTTTCTGATTCGTTTTCGACACTATAGCTCCCTAACGTTTTTTGAATTTCGTTTATAAATAATTTAATAGACCTATTTTCTAAATCTTTATTTGATGTGTTTTTTATAACTACATGGAGTTTTTCAATTTCATTAAACTGCCTAACAGGTGTTTCAAACCAGCATGTATCAATGTAAATATTGTTTTTTTTAGTTGCTATTACTGGAACTAAATTAAAAAGGATATTAGTGTCATTTTTAATTAAATCTACGTTGAAATTACTTTTTTGAAAATCGGAAATTATGAAGGACAGTTTATTTTTTTCATTAACGTTTGAAATATTATTTTTAGAGTTTTGTAATATATCTTTTTGTCTGGAAGTAATTTCGGAAATAGTACGAACTTTAGAACTGATTTTTATTTCGTCGAGTAAAGAGGTAAATTCTTCTTTACTAACAAGTTTTTGATGTTTTCCTTCAAAATCATTTGTTAATAATTGAAATTGGTCAGTTGGTTTAAAATTGGTTGCAATTTCAAGTGCGTTTTTTTTTGCTTCATCAAGTAGTGTACCGTTTTCATTGATGGCATTCATACTAAAAGAGTTGTCTATAAACACACTTATAATTTTATTACCACTATGTATTTTATTGATTTGAGTAGGAATAAATGGTTGGGAAAAGGCCAAAACAAGAAAAATGATAGCTAAAATACGAGCGGCTAAAATTAATAAATGTTTTAGTTTTGATACGGCTTTGGTTTCTTCATTTACTTCTTTAAGAAATTTAACATTACTAAAATATACGGTTGTAAATTTTCGAAAATTAAATAAATGAATAATAATAGGTATGGCAATTGCCAAAAGTGCAAAAAGGAAAGAAGGGTATAGGAAACTCATCAAAGCCCAAAGATAATATATTTTGGATTTAATATACGTGTTTTGTTAAAATAAAAGTAACACTATGATGTAAAAAAACGATTACAAAAAATAAAAAAAATGTTGTTGTTCGTGATAAAATGAAGGGGAAAGGTTTTTAATTACCTCATCCAACAATGCAATTCTAAAAAACTTGTCACGATTGATGAATATATATCATATTTTTGAATTACTTTTGCAACCTGTTAAAAGCAATGGATTCAAATCTTTAAGTAAATATCATGAAATTTTTACGTTTTTATATTTTATATCGTTTACCTATTATTTTTATATTAGTAATATTGGGTGTTTTGTCGCATTTGTATTATGATGTTGTAACAGCTTGGATTTGCTATATATTGGCATTATTCTCTATTATACTGTATTTTATGCTTGGAACTATGCGACTTGTTCAAGAAGCAGTTTCAGAAGGTGATGTAGATTCCGCTTCTCGTTATATTAAACAAATAAAATTTCCGCGTTTATTATTTAAACCAGTTCGATCTGGGTATTATATGTTGCAAAGTAATTTGGCAATGGCTTCTGACGATCTTACAACTGCAGAAAGTAATATTCGTAAAAGTTTGAATACTAAATCTTCTATTATTGGGAATATTAAAGGAGAAAATTTATTGCAATTAGGTTTTATTCAACTAAAAAAAGGAAACCATAAAGAAGCGCGTTTAACCTTAGTGGAAGCTGTAAAAGAAGGTATTTCGGATAAAGAATCCTTGGCAGCAGCGTATCTTCAACTATGTTCGTTAGAGATACAGCGTACTCAAAACAGAGTAGCTAAAGATTATTTCAGAAAAGCAAAAGCGTTAAAACCTAAGTCGGAAGAAATTGTTAAACAAATAAAACAAATGGATAAGCAAATTGCCCGTATTCCAGGGTAGTTTATACTGTATTTGTTAGCTTTTAAAAATGTGCAACATTTTTACCCCAATAAATATTAGTTCACTCACTAATATTGTATCGATTTATTCCCCATTCTTTTCAACAGTTCTACATCTTGTTCATTTTTAATCAAAGCACCTTCATAAGGCAATTTGCTTTTGGAAACATTTAAGTTTTTAAGGTCCGAAATATTTAAACCTCCAATTTGTAAAAGGCGCAACCAATCAATCAATTCACTGGTTGAAGGTTTTTTCTTCATGTTGTTAATGTCGCGTATAGAATAGAATACACGCATGGCTTCCGCAATTAATTTTTCTTCAATGTGAGGAAAATGCACATTTACAATTTCTTTCATAATATCTCTATCAGGAAATGAGATAAAGTGGAAAAAACAACGACGTAAAAAAGCATCTGGAAGGTCGCGTTCGTTGTTAGATGTAATAATAATAATGGGGCGATGTTTTGCGGTTATCGTTCTTTGAAGTTCGTAACAATAAAATTCCATTTTATCCAATTCCAATAATAAATCGTTGGGGAACTCTATATCAGCTTTATCAATTTCATCAATTAATAAAACAACTTGCTCATCGCTTTCAAAAGCTTGCCAAACAGGACCTTTGTTAATGTAATGACTGATGTCTTTCACTTTTTCATCACCCAATTGCGAATCTCGTAAACGAGCAACGGCATCATATTCGTACAATCCTTGTTGCGCTTTGGAGGTGCTTTTAACATGCCAGGTATATATTTTTTTGTTCAATGATTTGGCTACTTCAAATGCCAATAAGGTTTTTCCAGTACCTGGTTCGCCTTTTATTAATAAAGGTTTTTGCAAAGTTACTGCTGCATTTACTGCAATTTGCAAGTCGGGCGAAGCCACATAATTATCTGTTCCTGTAAATTTCATGACTGTATTTATTAATGTGTTTGTTTGTTTTTTGCCATTAAGTTTTTTACCGAACGTCCCAATCCATCAATGGTAAGTGGGTACATGCGGTTATTCATCAATTGTTTTATAATTTGAATAGAATCAGCATAACCCCATTCAGCTTCATGAATTGGATTTATCCAAATTGTATTCGGGAAATGCATTGTTATGCGTTGTATCCATTCTGCTCCAGTTTCGGCATTGTGATGATCTACACTGCCACCTTTGTAAAGTATTTCTGTTGGCGACATGTACGCATCGCCAATAATAATTACCTTATAAGTACTGTTGTATTTATGAAAAATATCTATCGTAGGAATTTCATGTCCCCAACGCATTTTATTATCCTGCCATACATGCTCATAAAGGCAGTTGTGAAAATAAAAATATTCAAGGTGTTTGAATTCAGCTTTTGCAGCTGAAAATAGTTCGGAACAGGATTTTACAAAAGGCTCCATAGAACCTCCAACATCAAAGAATAACAATACTTTTACGTGGTTCTTTTTAGAAGGCACCATTTCAATATTGAGCATTCCTGCATTTTCAGCAGTTTTTTTTATAGTATTGTTTAAGTCCAGTTCTTCTAAAGCTCCTTCACGTGCCCAAAGCCTAAGTTGACGCAAGGCTAACTTGGCATTGCGGGTATTAAGTTCAATAGTATCGTCCAAATTTCTAAAATCACGCCTTTCCCAAACTTTTATGGCTTTTTTATGAGTACTTTCTCCGCCAACACGCATGCCTTCAGGGTTATAACCACTATTCCCAAAGGCGGAAGTTCCTCCAGTTCCTATCCACTTATTACCTCCCTCGTGACGTTCTTTTTGTTCTTCCTGCAATTGTTTGAATCGCTCCATCAGTTTATCTAAACCTCCTAGCGATTCAATTAATGCTTTTTCTTCCTCAGTAAATACACGGTCAAAGTTTTTCTTTATCCATTCATCATCAAATAATTGTTGAAGTGGGGGGGCAAGTTCAACCGTTTGTATTCCTTTAAAATAGGTTCCAAATAATTGATCAAACTTATCATAATGTTGTTCGTTTTTTATTAGTGTAGTTTTGCAAAGAGAATAGAAATTATCTACACTCAAGCCGGGCAAACCTTCCTGTACAGCTTCAAGTAAGGTAAGGTATTCCTGCAAACTAACAGGTATTCCGTATTTTTTTAATGAGTAGAAAAAGTCTAAAAACATAGTATTGTAAAAGTAGTAAATAATTTGAAGCTTTATTTATTTTTTACGATAAGAAAAAACCGTAACATTGTTATCCAAAATAATTGATATTTTTTTAAATAATTACTAAATCTTTATAAAAAAATAAATAAAATGAAAATCCTAAAATACCTTTTGATAGGACTATTGAGCATAATTGTATTGGCGTTAATTGCTGGATTGTTTATGAAAACAGAATATGCTGTTGAGCGAAAAATAACCATCAACAAACCTAAAACAGAAGTTTTTGAGTATGTGAAACTACTTAAAAATCAGGATAATTTTAGTGTGTGGGCAATGAGAGATCCTAAAATGAAAAAAGAATTTAAAGGGGAAGATGGAACAGTTGGCTGCGTTTCTTCTTGGGATAGCGATGTTAAAGATGTTGGTAAAGGTGAACAAGAGATCAAGAAAATTACTGAAGGCGAAAGAATAGATTTTGAACTTCGTTTTAAGAAACCTTTTGAAGCAACAGATTATGCCTATTTTTCATTTGCAGCTTTAGATAGCACTCAAACAAATATTAAATGGGGTTTTAATGGTAAAATGAAATATCCATTGAACATCATGTTAATGTGTATGAATATGGATGAAATGCTTGGCAAAGATCTTGAAACAGGATTGGTAAATTTAAAAGCTGTATTGGAGAAAAAGTAAAATATAAAATTCTTTGTTAAAAATAAAACCTCGCAGAACAATTGCGAGGTTTTATTTTTAACAAATATGTTGTCAAAAATTATTTAATTTCACAAAAAAAATAATGAAAAATATTATCATTACAGGAAGTAGCGGAATGATAGGAGCCTTGGTATTACAAAAATGCCTTAATTCAAATGATGTAAATAAAGTTACTTCGATTGTTAGAAAAGCTTCGGGCATCAAACATGTAAAGCTGAATGAAATTGTTCACACCAATTTTTTAGACTATAATCCAATAAGTGAAGTATTTAAAGATCAAGATATTGCTTTTTATTGCATGGGCGTATATACAGGCGCAGTATCTCGTGATGAATTTAGAAAAATAACAGTAGATTATACCTTAGCATTTGCTAAAATGCTACGCAGTAAAAGTGATAAAACAATATTTTGTTTTTTAAGCGGGCAAGGAGCTGATCAAACTGAAAAAAGTAAAATGATGTTTGCTGTGGATAAAGGAATAGCAGAAAACGGCTTAAAAAAAATGCAATTTAGTCAGTTTTATACGTTTAGACCAGGATATATTTATCCATCAACTCCGCGCGTAGAAACTAATTTTACTTATAAAATAATGAAAGTGCTTTATAAACCTGTTTCCTTTATATATCCAAATATTGGTATAAGTTCAGATAATCTGGCGTCTGTTATAGTTAAGGTAGGTTATAACGGATACCCTAAGTCCGTATTAGAAAACAAGGACATCCGAAGTATTATTGGGTTGGTATAACAATAAATAGGGTATAGATACGTTCAAAACCCAACAATTTTTATTTACTTTGTACTAATGAACATCCCAAAAATATTTTTGTCAGCTATTATTTCTATTAGCCTAATTCCTGCCATTGCTCAGGTTCCTGTAGTTCACACATACAATTTTTTAAATTTGCCTATCTCAGCTCGGGTTACTTCATTGGGTGGTAATCTTATTTCTACTAAAGATAATGATTTGAATGCCGCCATTGTAAATCCCGCTTTGCTTTCAGATACAATGAATAATAATGTTGCATTGAGTTACATTAATTATTTTTCCGACATTAATTATGGCTATGCCGCTTTTGCTAAAAAACTAAAGAATAAACAAAATGTAAGTGCTGGTATTCAATACCTTAATTATGGAAACTTTATTCGTGCTGACGAAACTGGTGCAATTTCTGGTAGTTTTACAGCCAACGAAATGAGTTTAAATTTATCATATTCCCGTCCAATGATTGATTCTAATATAACAGTTGGGGGTACTTTAAAAACAATTTATTCTGGTCTAGATTCCTATACTTCATTGGGTTCTGCAGTTGATTTGGGAATAATTTACAATAGACCTAAACAAAATTTTGCTATTGCTGCAGTTATAAAAAATGCAGGCTACCAGTGGAAGCCGTATTTAAAGGATAACAGAGAAAAACTTCCATTTGAAATGCAAATAGGTTTCTCAAAACGTCCAAAACACGTTCCCTTCAGATATTCGATAACCTATCAACATTTAGAAAAGTGGGACCTTACAGCACACGACCCCAATAATGCTTCTGTAACAATTGATCCCTTAACAGGTGCGCCGGTAGGAGGAAGTAAAGTAACCTTATTTGGCGATAAGTTGATGCGACACATTGTATTGGGAGGAGAATTTTCGCTTACTAAAAACTTTTTTTTACGTGTAGGTTATAATTACCAACGAAGAAAAGAATTAAAAGTGCCAGAAAAAAGAGGTATGACAGGATTTTCTTTTGGTTTTGGATTTAAAATTTATAAATTTAATATCAGTTATGGGCGTGCTGTATACAGTTTATCAGGAGCATCCAATAACTTTTCGATTAGTTTTGACATGAATAGTTTTTATTCAAAAAAATAAAGTTGATATGTCTAAAATTACTATAGCCATTGATGGATATTCTTCTTGCGGAAAAAGTACGTTAGCAAAAGCTTTGGCAGCATATTTAGGCTACGCATACGTTGATTCTGGCGCTATGTATCGTTGCGTTACGTTATATGCTATCAGAAAAGGTTTGATAAAAGACAGCCATAGTTTTTTGCCAGAAGAAATCGTAAAATTACTACCTGAAATTTCCCTTACTTTTAAGTTCAACTCCCATACTAAATCGTCTGACACTTTTTTGAATGGAGAAAATGTGGAGAAAGAAATCCGTCAAATGATGGTATCTAGCAATGTAAGTCAGGTAAGTGCCATACATGATGTTAGAGTTAAAATGATTGCTATTCAACGTGAATTAGGCAAAAATGGAGGCATTGTAATGGATGGCAGAGATATTGGTTCTAATGTTTTTCCGAATGCAGAATTAAAACTTTTTATGACTGCAGATACGGATATCCGTACTCAACGCAGGTTTGATGAATATACATCAAAAGGACAACATGTAGCGTTTGGCGATGTGAAATTAAATTTGATTCACCGCGATCATGAAGATACCCACCGTAAAGAAAACCCATTAGTTCAGGCGCACGATGCTATTGTACTGGATAACTCCGAACTTACTCGTGAGCAGCAACTGGAATACGTTATAAAATTAATTAAAGATTTAACACTTGTTGTTGATTAAACTTTAAACGATTTACTATTATTTTAAACCTTTAGCTTTTTTATCATGCCAGGTATTTACTTTTTTAATAAAGTCCGCAACCTGTTGAGCTGGCCAAAGTGGCAAATCCTGTCCATTACTGATATTGCAGTATAAAGTCATCTGAAACAAAGCACGCAATGTGCTAAAATAGGGGATAAGTTTAAGTTCTGTTTCGGTCAAATTTCGTTGAGTTTGATAACCTTTTAAAAAGGAGTTGATAGTTTCAGGTGTTTTATTTTTATGGTCGTACCAAATAAAAACACCTATATCATAAGCTAAATAACCTTTCCCGAAAAAATCAAAATCGAAAAAAGTAAATTTATTATCTTGGTCGATATGAAAATTTTCGGCTTGTAAATCACCATGACAAATACCGAAGCCTAACTCGTTTTTATCGATGTTATTGAATGTATTTATAAAATCATCTTTTAGTTGTAAAAGGTAAGCGTATTGTTCGGGATAGTTTACCAGAATTGGTTTTAAGGTTTTTAAAATTATTTTAAATTGCTTGTCAATATCATAATCTTGAGCAGTTGTTCCAAAAAACTTATTTTGAGTAAGCAAATGGATTTTCCCAACTTCAATACCCAATAAATAGGATTGTTCTAAAGTTAGCTTACGTATTAAGTGCCCTTCGGCAAATGAAAATAAAACCGCATACCGTTCCCCTTCCGGAGCATTAATTTTTTGAATAAAAGCTCCTTGTTTATTTTTGATGGGGAAAGATACAGAACATAAATTCTCTTTCAAATAGTTTATCGTATTTATTTCTGTTTCAATACTTTCTAGCGTTCTCCAATTGTGTTTATATACCCTTAAAATATATTTTTTATTATTTTCCGTAATTAAATAAGTATCATTAAAACCTCTTTTTAAAAATTGAATGGAGGAATTTTTTCCAATAGGATAAATATTGGAAATTAACTTTTTTAATGCCTTAGTAGATAACGAAGAGTATTCGACAGGAAAAATTAGCATACCACAAATATACCCATAGCATTTTATGAAATGAAATTTTGTTGAATTCAAAAACAGTTTAAACTTAATTTGTTATGCTTGCATAGTAAAAAATAAAAGGCTAAGTTTGTATACATGCTTTAAATAAAAGGATGTTTTTAAATTAGCGAATGCTATCCCTTTTAATTCAGTTAATTATAAAAAAATGATGGATGTAGAACATCTTATAGTAGGAGTAAAATTCGCATTGTTTTATGCTATTTTGTTGGTGATATTAAAACTTATAAGTAATTGGAAATCATTTACTTATCCATTAGTTTTAATTTCATATCTTTTAACTATTGTAAGTTATTTGATGTACGAATCCCCCTTATCAAACACCCCAGCATTTTTATGGCTATTTTTAGGACCTACATTTTTATTGCCATATTTATTTTGGCTGTTTACCAGAATGCTTTTTGAGGATGACCTAGTTTTGGGTTACCAGCATATATTTTTAGGGCTAGGTGTATTAGTAGCATGCGTATCTTTTACATTATTGGACAATTCTCCTTGGATAAACGAAAACATTCTTAAAATAATTGATAAAGGGCCAGAACTCATAGCTACAATTTTTGTAATCTATGCTATGATAATTGCTTATTCAGGTATAAAAACTGAATTGTTGGAAAAAAGGTTAAAGTTTAGAATTGTATTTATTTCCCTTAATTCATCCATAATTATATTAACTGCTTTATTTGGTTTTGATGAAACAACAAAAACATTTGAAAGTGGATCACTTCTTCAACTTATTCAGCTTATTATGATTTTGGTAATTTTAAGTGTATTTATACTGTATATGATAAATATTCAAAAAGGGTTTTTTATAGAAAAAAAGGAAGACCCCATTTTAGAATCAATTGATGAAAAATTACAAAATAAAATAGAACAACTTTTTCAGGACGATAAAATTTACAAAGAGGAGGGAATGACGATTGCAAAATTAGCCGAAAAAATAAATGAAAAGGAGTATATAATTAGAAAAGTAATTAACCAACAAATGAATTATAAAAACTTTAATGAGTTTTTAAATAAATATAGAATAAATGAAGCTTGCGAAATATTATCAGATCACAATCAATCAAAAATTACTGTCTTGGAAATATCGTATGAGGTGGGATTCAGTTCATTAGCTCCATTTAATCGTGCTTTTAAAACTATTACAGGAAAAACGCCAACCGAATATCGTAAAGAAAAACAGTAAAATAGAAACAATTAGGAAACATTTATACCCTTATCTAACGTACAAAACCCTATCAATTTTAAAATCAATAGGCATTTTTGTTTTTTGATTCACTTTTTTTAGATAGTTCAAATACTTTTGTTGAAAATAATTTCCCAATAATTTTAAATTATAAACTTTAAAAAAATAAATTATGGTACAATTAAGTCTGTTTTTTATAGATGTTCTGATGTATTTTGTTTTTGCCGGAGCAGCATATTTGATTTTTTATGTAATTTTAAAAAAAGCATTAAGTCACCGAATTATTCAAAAAAAGTTTGAAAAGAATGATCGGATATTTGACGAAATTAAATTTTCAATATCTACTATTATAATTTTCACATTAAATTTTGCGATTGTTTGGGAGCTTCAAAAAAGAGGTTATACTAGACATTATGATTTAGATTTTTCACATTTCACTTGGCAAAATGCAGGTTATTTAGTATTAAGTGCATTCATTATGATGCTAATGCACGATACTTATTTTTATTGGGCTCATAGATTAATGCACCATCCAACATTATACAGGCATGTACATCAGGTGCATCACCGTTCCACTAATCCATCGCCATGGGCAGCATTTTACTTTCATCCTTTGGAAGCATTTGCAGAGTTTGGAATTATTTATGTAATTGTATTTACATTGCCTTATAACGAAATTGGTATATTGTTATTTTACGCATATCAAATGTTTATAAATGTTATGGGGCATCTTTCTATTGAATTATTTCCAACAAGTTATTCCAAAAATGGGGTATTAAAAATTCATAATAGTATTACACATCATAATATGCACCATAAATATTTTAACTATAATTATGGTTTATATTTGAATGTTTGGGATGGAATAATGGGTACTGTTCACCCCAAATATTACGAAACGTTTGAGGAAGTAACAAGCCGACCACCATTAGATAAAGAGCCTATTGCTTTTAAAGCAGAAAGCGGTATTGATTAAGTTTAAAGTTAACATAATAGTTTAATCCGTTTATTTACAAGTATTTATTTTTACTATCCCTGTTTTATTTAATAGCCTTTATAGCCTATAAATAAAACAGGGATTTATTTTACATGCGTTTTATTTAGATAGTTTATACAGGTGGAAAATATGATTTACATCATATTTAAACATGATTAACCTCATGATTGTCGTTTTACTTAATGCAGATATTTGAGAAATCTTAATTGTACTTTTACGATAAAATATAAAGTTTTTTGAAAGTGAAAAAATCAAACTTAACTTCCTTTTTTATTGAAACTGGAGAAATTTCTTTTTTTACAGCTCGTTTTTTTCGTGAAATATTTAAACCCCGCTTTGAATTTTCGGAATTTAAGCGCCAATGTTTTTATATTGGTAATAGATCTTTACCACTTGTTGCAATTACCGCTTTTATTATGGGTTTGGTTATTACCATTCAATCTCGTCCAACTTTGGCAGAGTTTGGCGCTCAGGATTGGTTACCTAAAATGGTTTCAATATCCCTTAC
>CANFLQ010000020.1 GCA_947447995.1 Bacteroidota bacterium
TGTAAATTTGCAATTGAGCTTTGCTTTTTTTTCGGAAAAATCGGGACAATGGGATAGAGCAATAGCTCGCTTTAAAAAAGTATTGAAAATAAAGCCTGAATTTATTGAAGCATATTTGCACCTAGCCGATGCTTACGAACAAAAAGGGGACAAACAACAGGCAATTGAAAGTTTAGAGAAATACATTGCGCTAACAGAGGATGTTACTATTAAAATAGAAGTACAGAATTATATAGATAAATTAAAAAATTAATTAAAACATTTCAATTATGCCAAGCGGTAAAAAAAGAAAAAGACATAAAATGGCTACTCATAAACGTAAAAAACGTTTAAGAAAAAATAGACATAAAAAATAAAATCGGCAAAAGCCGGTTTTATTGGTGTGTTGAATTAGTTATTCTTCCTTAGAAGAATGGAGTTTTATATTCCATTCTATGTGTTAACACGCCTTTGTTTGCCTTCGTCGGTAATTCCGATTTAGTCCCAAAATCATACATTTATTATTCCTCCATCTGCTAAAAGCGGATGAAGGGATAATTGTATTTATTTAAAAAACGTTAGAGTGAACAACGAATTAATTATTGATTCTTCTCCCTCCGAGGTTGTTATTGCATTGTTAAGCGACAAACGATTGGTTGAACTTAATAAAGAAAAAAGCAATAATAACTTTTCTGTAGGTGATATATATTTGGGGCGCGTTAAAAAAGTGATGCCTGGATTAAATGCCGCCTTTGTAGATGTAGGCTACGAAAAGGATGCTTTTTTACATTATTTAGATTTAGGGCCAAATGCGCTTTCGGTAAGTAAATATACCAAGTTGGCGCAGTCGGCTAAATTAAACTCTTCCGCTTTGGAAGATTTTAAACTTGAAAAAGAAATTCTTAAAGATGGTAAAATAGGAGCCATTATTAATGCCAATCAGCACATACTGATACAAATTGCAAAAGAACCAATTTCTACAAAAGGGCCACGTATTACTACCGAAATTTCTTTGGCTGGTCGATATTTGGTTTTAATCCCTTTTTCTGATAAAATATCTGTTTCCCAAAAGGTAAAAACAACAGAGGAAAAAAATCGGTTAAAAAAATTAATTGCCAGCATTAAACCCAAAAATTTTGGGGTTATTTTGCGTACCGTTGCCGAAGGTAAAAGTGTTGCCGATCTTCATGCCGATCTTAACGATTTGATAAGCAAATGGGATCAGTGTTTTGAGTCATTAAAAACTGCTCAACCTCCACAAAAGGTGTTGGGCGAAATTGATCGCACTTCAGCCATTTTGCGCGACTTACTGAACGCAAGTTTTAATAGTATCCACATCAACGATGAAAAGTTGTATGAGGAGTTAAAAGCGTATTTGCATACCATTGCTCCTGATAAAGAAAGTATTTTAAAACTTTATAAAGGATCAACAGTTCCTATTTTTGAAAATTTTGGTGTTGATCGTCAGATAAAAGGATTGTTCGGTAAAACTGTTACCATGAAAAGTGGCGGATACCTTATTGTTGAGCATACCGAAGCATTGCACGTTATAGATGTAAATAGCGGTAACCGAGCTAAATCGGATAATAACCAGGAAACAAATGCCCTTGAGGTAAATATTGAAGCAGCTATAGAAGTAGCGCGGCAATTACGTTTGCGCGATATGGGCGGAATTATTGTAGTTGATTTTATTGACTTACATTCGGCAGATAATCGCAAACTCTTATTTGAAAAAATGAGAGATGAAATGGCGAAAGATCGTGCTAAACATAATATTTTACCTCCAAGTAAATTTGGTTTAATTCAGATAACACGTCAACGTGTACGTCCAGAAATGAACATTGTTACTGTTGAAAAATGCCCTACTTGTGCTGGTTCAGGAGAAATTCAGGCAAGTATATTATTGATGGATCAGATTGAGAATGATTTGCGTTACGTTTTAAAAGACCAAAATGAAACGGCTGTTACACTTTGCGTACATCCCTATTTGGAAGCATATATTACAAAAGGATTTTTATTTTCGTTAAGACGAAAATGGATGCGTAAATTTGGTAAAAAAATTACTGTACGTCCAGTATCTTCTTTTAATTTTTTAGAATATCATTTTTTGAATAACAACGATGATGAGATAAAGATTTAATATCCTTTATATGCCAAGTAAAAACTGTTATATCGTATTAGGTGTTAGCAGAACAGCCAGCTTAAAGGAAATTAAAATAGCTTATCGTCAACTTGCCAAAAAATTCCATCCCGATAAAAATCAAGGCAGTAAAATTGCGGAAGAGAAATTTAAGGAGATTCAGGACGCATACACGGTTTTATCTAACACAGAAAAACGCAAAAAATACGATTTAACGTTTGCATTTGCTATTGATGACAGGCAACATAAACACCACGCCCCGTGTGGCGGCAACGCCTATAAATATGATCAACAGCAAGCAGAAGGAAAAGGTAATTATAGTAAAGTTCCTCGTTCAAATATAACTCCAGAATATAAAACTGAGATAAGACAAATAATAATAAGTATAATTATCGCATTCATCTTACTTTATTTTATTGTATCTTATTAATTAAAGTCTCTTATACCGTTGTATTGGTAATGTTTTTGCAACAAAAAAAATGAAATATAGTTTGCCATTAATAACTATATTAATTTAAAAGAGATTATTATGCCATTACAAAACAATTTGTGATTTATTTGCCAGATCTTTGGCAAAATCAATAAATACATTGTATGCTGGAGTAAATGAAAAACGATCTTCAGAGTGCTTAACAGTAATATTTTTGTTGTTTATTGCCCTTAATAATTTTCGGCGCGAATCAGTGTCTTTTAACTGATTATTAGATTTAACAAGGTCTTCAAACGCAGTATGTTCAAATAATTCTTCAATCTCATCTACCGAAAAATCGCCATACTCCATTTTGTCTAAAAAGTTAATGCCGTTTTTATCCAACTCATAGCAAAGTATTGCTAGGAAAATACAGATATCTCGGGATAAATTTTCATTAGTTTCTGTAGAGATTAAATAGGCATAATTAGGCGTTAGAATAAATTCATAGCCAAAACTATTTTTGAAAAAATTATCGTAATACGACGCGTTTTCTTTCAAATCTTCAAAATGCCTTTCCTTTGCTAGTATAAATTTACCAGTCATAAGGTCATCAACTATTTGTTTGTGGTATCTAGGGTTTTCAAATTCCATTTTTTGTAACTTTTAATTTGGGAACAATAAATTTTGAATTAACTGTATTTATAATTGTTTTATCTGATTTTTCGTCGGCACTAATTTGTATAGATTCATCAAATAATAATGTCATGAGTGATAAAAGTTTTTCGTTGGTCAACTCCCCTTCATGTTTTATTTCGGTGTTGCACCATTTAAAAAAATCGTTCACCGGCAAGCTCACTTGTAGTTTTGTTTTGTATAATGTTTTGTTAAACATCCAGCGTGGTATTTGATCTATATCCTCATCAATGTAAACATCTTCGGTAGTTTGAAACATTTCAAAATACTCCTTGGTATTGAGGAACATCTTATCGGAAATAGGATTATTACGTTCGTTTTTAAACAACTTAGGAGTGGGTGTTTTGTACGGTTTCTTTAAAAAATTGATCCAGCCTGTAAGTATCAACGATTCTGTTTTTATACGTTCAATAAACGGAAGCAACTCGTTGATAAAAGTTTTATGGTTGGCTCTGGTATCGTCGATGGTATGAATGAGCTGCTTATGCAGGCGTTCAAACATGGAACGTAAACCTTCGTCCTCAAAATTCAAACGCTTTTGATTTACAAATTCCGAAACATTAAAAAGCTTATTGGTAATGGATTCCGAATAGTTTACATCCAAAATTCTATTCATTGGTAATATGTAATAACCGGTCCAGTGCGATGCTTTTTGAATTTTTTCACTGTAATCAATGCGCTTTACGTTGGCTTTTAATTCCCTGGTTTCGGCAAGTAAACGAATTTTATTTTTTTCAACCGCTTCTGTAAATTTTTTGACTTCTTCCGATAGTGCAATAATTCGTTCCGAAAGAATTAATTTATCTCCATAAACGCCTTCCTTAATCTTCATGAATAAATCAGAAATGGATTGTCCGTATTTTTCAATTTCATCCGGCAACATTGGTCTAAATTCAACCAATATATACTCAATCACGTTATAATATACGTCTCTTAATTCAAAATCTTCCTGAACTGGTTTAACAATCTTATATCTAAAAAGTGTTTTTCTGATACCTTCGGCATTGTACTTACTGCAAATTTTTTCAAAGATTTCTTTTTGAATAATACGTTCCTCTTTTTGAACAGTATACAATTCATTAATTACATCAAAGTGTCTTGATATAAAGTTAAAGATCGATATTGGCTCTTCGTTTATCATTCTGTTTATTTACTGTTATTAATTGGCAGAAGGTTCTGTAAGTAATCGTTCCTGAAAAATAACATTCGGATGTTTTTCATTGATATTAACTTTACCGCCTTTTTGCGGACGGAATAGCAATACGTATTTATCAAATCCGTCAAGGATAGTTTCATCGGGCGATGCACAGATAGGAATAAAATTATGCTCTTTACAAAACTTAAATAATTCTTTTCTGTTATTACCATCAATGGTGGCAATCTCATCAATAAAAATTACAATTTTATTGTCCTTATCATTTATTGCCAAACGGTTAATAACCGACATAACAATGATTAAACGTATCATACGGTCGGTTCCATCCGATTCAACCTGATCTTTTAAATCCACTTTACGTTCCTTGCCACCTTTGTGTAAATGAAGTTCAATGTCAAATAGTTCGTCAAAGTCAATTTTTTTACCACTGTCCAAGTATTTATTTAGTGTTAACAGGTTGTCGGTTTGTCCAAAATCTAATTCGGTTTGTTTGTTCAAATCTTGGATTGCGCTTATTTTACGTAAGTCGTCCATAATAGAAGTAGAGTCGAGCAATTCAATTTTTAAGGATTCGATATCCGAAAATTTTGTTTTGCTTAGTTTGCTATTAAATTTATTGTAAACAAACTCTTTAAATTCGGCGTAACGTCTGATAAGTGAAGCCGCAGGGTTAGCAAACTGAACGGAAATAGCTTGCAGGTAACCATCTATACTGTTACGTTTATCTTGTAAACAGTCAATCTCTTCATTTACATAATCAATAAATTCTTTTTCATCGGCAATGTTGCTTTTTATTTTATCGCGCAGTTTATCAAATGTTTTGTCTTTATTTAATTTTAAATCCAATCGTTCGGTATTGAACAATCTAATTTTTTTGTAAATATTTTCAAGCGTTTCCTGCGATTCAAAATCAACAGGTTCTAGGCTCATTTGTTCCAGTTCAAATTTTTGATCTAAAATAGTATTTAAGCGTGCTTCAAAATCTTTTTTATCTTCGGTAAGGGTTCTGATAAGTTCTGATTTTTGGGTGATTTCGTCAATCAATAATTTGATGCGTTTTTCGTTGGTATCTTTTTCGGCTGATTGTTGTTTGATAACGCCTTGATATTTGCTCAATTCATTTTCAAGTTGAGGCTTGGTGTCAATTTTCTTAATTTTTTCAGAAAATTCTTCTAATGATATTTTTAGTTTGGCAAGTTCGGTACGTTTACTTTCAACGTCCTTCATTACCACCAACATTTTTTCATTATCGGTAAGTTCTGCTTTTAATAATTTCAACTCTTCATTTAGCTCTTCAAGCGATGCAATTGGTTTTAAAGGTATATCCTTGTCAATTTTAATTTTACCATCAAATAGCGCCATCAATTCGGTTACCTTGGTAATTTGTTTTGATACATCGGCTTTAGTGAGTGCAGAAAGAAATTCTTCCGAAAGGATATAATTAACTTGCTCTTTTGTTTTTTGATCACCTGCAATGTTTTGGATTAATCGTTTTGAGAAGTTAGTTATTTCGCGCGCTTTACTTTCGGTAAGGCTTTTTAGCGATTCTACTTTTTTCTCAACATTTTTTAAGTTTAAACCTTTGGTATCAATTTGTGTTAATTTGGCTTCTAGTTCTTTTCTTTTTTTATCGGTATTTACAATGGCTTGTTTAATAAAATCACGTCCTTCAAAACCATTTATTTCTTTTAGTTGTTTTTCAATTTTTTCAAGCGTTGCATTGTTGGTGGCTATAAGGCTTTCCAAACCACCAATTTCTCTGTCCAGTTTTTGTTGTTGTGGAGCAAGTTCTTCGTTTATTCTGAAAGTAATTTTATCACTTTCTTCTTTTTTACTTTTTACTTTGGATTCAAATTCTACTTTTGAAAACGAGTATTGTTTATTAAATGCCGAAATTAATTCGCGTACAATTTGTTCTTTCCCTTTGTGTTTATTTACTGTTTCTCTGAAATGAAAAAACTCTTCTTTGATAGATTCAAAAGCTTTTATTTCATCGTTTGCTTTTAGTAAATTGGAGATGTCTTTTTTATCTTTTTGTGAAAAATTTAAACCTTCTTTATCACGGTTATCAGCAATAATTAAGGTATCTTTTAATGTTTTGTTATTGATAAGTTTGGAGTTGATAAGGTATCGGTAAACTTTACTAAAGTTGTTGCTCAAGCCATCTGTAACAACGGTATCTTCCAACCAAACGGCAGCATTGTTGCGTTTACCGCGTTGGTATATAAAACCAAAAACTTCTTTTTTATCTTTAAATTGGTATAGTTCAATGCCTTTAGCGGCCATTTTTTCTTTTACATCGTCAAACTTCAATACTTTTTGTTGTTTGTCTTTTGTTTCCAAAAATAGGTCTTCGTTATACTCATTATCAATACGGTAATATTCCAAACCGTCTTCCCCTCTTTTTACAAGGATGCTATAAAAATTTTGTTTGAATATTTCAAATATCAGGTAACTGTTTGTTTGGCTGGGGAAGTAGTGGTGCAAGGTATCTTTTTCGCTACGGTTACCGCTAAACGACATTTTTTTACCATCAATGATAAACAAAAAGTTAAGCGTATAAATGAGTGTACTTTTACCGATATTATTGGGACCAACCAATTGTATTGAATTACAGTCGTCTAGCCTGATAGATGCTTTTCCGTAAACATCTGAATTTAATACTACAATTCTTTTTACCATGTGTTTATTACGATCAAAAATTTAATCCAAAATGAGTTTGATGAAGGCTACTAGACCTGTTTTTACAGATATTTGAATAGCTTTCGGCTATTTATTGCACGCAAGATACAATTAAATTAAATTTTGAAAAAGCACTTGTTAATATGTCGCCGTTTTGTTGATAACTGTCGATTTGTTTTTACAGCATTTAAGCGCAAGCTTTACTTCTTAGAATGTAAAATCCCCACAGAGATTATCTGTGAGGATTTTACATTCTAAAATTTTTTAACAAATTGATTTGCTATCCAATTTAGGCCCTGCTCATATTTCTTGCAAATGATAATAAAATAAGTAGGAGCATTAAAATTAATAAGGAAAATACAATCAATCCTATTTGTCGCCCATTAAAGCCTTCTTGTTCAATTACATTTATATCACTTGTATTTTGTTTGGCATAATTAAGTGCTTTAAATGGAGGGATAAAAAAAATAAAGCTTAAAATTGTTATAAGTCCAAAGGGTTGAGGTAATTTTGATAATGCGCCGGCAACCAAAACACCTATAAATAAACCTACTGACGAATAACGTTCTGAATATCCTTTTTCAATAGCTGAATCTTGTATTTTATTGAAAAGAGAGTTGAGGTAAAAAACACTAAAAATAGTTCGTGCTACCGGTGAAATATCCGATTTTTCTTTTTGTTTGTAAAATCGCCATGCTTTGTATTGCCACCAGGTTCTATAGATTCCAAATGAAACAATGGAAAGTATTATAAATTTAGGAACACTTATAATATATTGAGGTTCAATTGTAGTATCAACTTCAAGTATGTTTTCATCTAAAATTGTGTTTTCATTTTCCATTGTATTGTTTTTATCATGGTGAATTCTAAATTAAAACAGGACATTAATTCCACTAATTTTTAAATAAGCTAGTGAAATTAATGTCCTGTTTACGAACTTAATTTTAATTAGTTTGTTAAATGGCTATCCAAAGCATCATTGTTAAAGGATACGCCATTTTTTGGATCTGGACCATATTTGTTTTCTCCAGCTTGTCCGTTTATACATAATAGATAAATATTGTAGAAAGGGATAAGAAAAAACCAACCACTTTTTCCTACATCGTGCATTCGTCTTGCTGCTACAGCAATAAAAGGAATTAATACTGCTATTGAGTACAAAAGGCTTATCCAAAGGACTTTCGTATACATGCCAATAATAGAAATTGCCATCGAAATAATTGTGGTAAATAAATAAAACATCCAAAATTCTTTTCTGCGAGCTCTACCTTTAAAGCCAGCATAGTTTTTTAACACCATTAAATACCATTTCATAGTCGTATAATTTAAGTTTATAAATTATTTAATTGTTGAAATTTAAACAAATAAATCATACATCCTAACTTAATAATTTACTAAATTTTAAATTTAAAGAACTTGAATTTATCAAGTGTAATAACGCCGCTATTTAAACGCTATGTATGTTATTTTATCTATTGATAATAATGTGTTTAAAGCATTCCCCTTTGCAAATAGCTTACAGTATTGATGAAAATAAATATAAATTATTTTGCAGGATTTAGAGCCTGTTTAAATTTTAATCAAACAATTAATAGGTCGCTCCTCTGGAGCTTACATAATCCGTTGACTTATCTAACTTCTACAAACAGTAAGTCCCTCTGGGACTTCAAAATGCTCCGTAGGAGCAATCTGTTTGTAGAAATAAATAATAGGTAGTAAATATAGCTCCGTAGGAGCGACCTGTATTTTAAAACATAAAATTTAAACAGGCTCTTAGACGAAACTCAAAAAAAATTTATTTAAATAACGCCTCGGCTTTTTAATTCTAAATATTTATTGATGGTATTTGCCGACAAATTTTCGGGAGTACATTTAATGGCTTGTATTCCGTGTTTGTTTAATTCTTTAACAATCTGATTTTTTTCCAAAATAAATTTTTTGGCAATAGTTTGTTGGTAGATATCAATTACAGATTTAGACGTTGTTTTACTATATGCTTCCATCTCGGTATTCTCAAAAAATACCACCACCAGTAAATGGTATCGGTTAATCATTCTTAAAATTGAAATATTGCGCTCCAAAGCGTAAATACTTTCGAAATTAGTATATAAAAATAATAAACTTCTGTTTGAAATTGTTCTTCGGATATTGGTGTAAAGTGCTTCGTAATTGGCTTCTGAAAAATCGTATTTTTCTTTGTAAAGGGCATACATAATCTTTTTCAAATGCCTTACTCCTCTGTCCGCTTTTAATGACGTATCAATTTTTTTTGAAAAGGAAATTAAACCGGCTTTGTCTTGTTTTTTTAATACAATATTTGAAAACGCTAGTGTTGAATTAATGGCATAATCAACCAAGGTTAATCCATTAAATGGCATTTTCATCACTCTGCTTTTATCAATGATTGAATAAATTTGTTGTGAGCGCTCATCTTCATAATGGTTTACCATTATTTCATTTTGGGTACTTGTGGCTTTCCAATTAATGTTTCTGGTGTCGTCCCCTGGAACATAAATTTTTATCTGATCAAACTCATAACTGCGTCCTATCTTTTTGTTTTTATTTTCGCCTTGTGTAAATAATGGGTGGTTGAGTGCAATTAATTCTTGTCGGCTTAATTGAATAATAGATGGATAAACAGCAACACTTTTTTTACATTTTGTTGTTTCTTTTTTTGCAGCTAATCCTATTCTTGTTTTTATAAATGTATGTATGTTACCAAAAAAGTATTCGCCCCTGATAACAGGTTCAACATGATAGGTGATAAGTTCTGTACCTGATTCTTTTAATGAAATAGAAATTGAAAAGTCCCGTTGGTTAAACTGATAGGGGATTTCGTCTACAATTTTAACTTTTAAATTGTACTTGGATAAGTTGGTTATTTTAATGCTAACCTTATTTTTATCGCTCAACGAAAAAACAGAAGCAGCCGTACGATTGGCTCCAATTAGTGTGTTTTTAAACAATAAAAAAATATCAATGGATAAAATTAAAATACAACAAAATAGTGAAGCAAGTGCTACATAAAACACCGGAGCAAATAAAAACGAAATAAAAAACAAAAAGATAACAGCCCCCAAAAAATAGAAGATGCGATCTGTTAGATATAAATCTTTGATCAATTTCATTATCTAGGTACTTCAATGTTTTTAATCATTTCTTTGATAACATTGTCTACTGTTACGCCTTCCATCTCTTTTTCAGGTGATAATATTATTCTGTGATTTAATACCGGATAAGACACTGTTTGAATGTCGTCGGGTGTAACAAAATCCCTACCTCTCATTGCAGCTATTGCTTTAGCTGTTTTCATAATTGCCATGGATGCTCTTGGCGATGCCCCCATAAACAAATTGCCATTTGATCGGGTTTGATGTACAATGGTAGCGATGTAATTTATTAACTCATCTTTGATGTGTATTTTTTCAATTATTTTAAGACATTTTTCAACATCAGACGCACTAATAACAGCGTTTACTTGCGCTACATTTTTTTGAGAAAAATCGTTTTTAAATCGTTGTAAAATGGCTATTTCATTGTTAAGGTCGGGATAGGTAACTTTTAATTTGAATAAAAATCTATCTAGTTGTGCTTCGGGTAATTTGTATGTTCCTTCTTGTTCAATAGGATTTTGTGTGGCAATTACAAAAAATGGTTTTCCCAAATCATACGTTGCGCCATCAACTGTAATTTGTTTTTCTTCCATGGCTTCAAAAAGTGCCGCTTGTGTTTTTGAAGGTGAACGGTTAATCTCATCTATCAAAACAAGGTTGGAAAAGATAGGTCCTTTTTTAAAGATAAATTCTGATTTTTGAAGATTGAAAATAGTTACTCCTATAAGATCAGAAGGCATAAGATCGGGAGTAAATTGTATACGTTTAAACTCAATGTTCATACACTGAGAAATTAATTTAGCAATCAATGTTTTTGCTACTCCGGGTACACCTTCCAACAAAATGTGCCCGCCACTAAACATTCCGGCAAGTATCAATTGAAGCAAATCGTCGTTGCCTACAATTACTTTTTGTATCTCGTTTTTTGTTTTTTCATAAACAGCATTAATAAATACAATGTCTGTATTTACAGTAGGTTCAACAGGTGTTGTCATTTGTTCAACATTGTTTTCTTGGGCGTTTAAATTTTCCATATTCGTATATTATTTTCTGTTTTTATGATAGTTTTCTATTGAGTTGTGCAGTTCAATCAATTCCTTTGAATTGGTATTCGGGTTGGACTTAATAGTATTAAATTGATTAAAAAGGTCAGCAATAACAAGTGCTTTTATCCCCGATCGAATTGAAATTTCTGTAATCAAATCCTTTTCTTCCATATCTGTAAAGATGTTATATCTACTCCGTACATCGGATAAAAATAAAATATACATTTCACTTGCAATATTATTATGTCCGCCTTTTTGGTAATACAACGTACCAATTGCTTTTGTGTATTCTATCGATGTGTTTTGATTTTTTGGTAAAATAGGAATGATCCGTTGCTCCCTTTTAGATCGAAAAATTAAGTATAAAAAAATGGTTATGATAAATAAATACCAGCCCCACCTTAAGCGATAATCCGAAAATAAAAATTTCAAAGGATTTCCTTGTGCGCTTTTTCCTGTATATTCATTATCTGCCGTCGGATCGTCCCAATAGATAGGTCCATTTTTTAAATACGAGAGCATATTATTTACATGTACAAATCCATCCTTTTGTAATATGTTATAATTTGTAAATAAAACCGGATTGCAGTGAAAAATTAGTTTGCCTTTTCCGTGCTGAATATAATAGCTATTCACAATGGTATCGTCAATGGTAGATATGGCTTTAAAATCGTAATAAGTTAATGTGTCAAAAAAATAATTCCAGCGATAACCGCACCAGTTATTTTTTATTGTGTCCTTCAAATTTTGATAGTGAAATTTTAGTTTTTGATGATACGGAACATTCGTTTTCCCAAAATGAACACTTATGATACTATCGTAATACTCTTCATAACCATCAATGCTATCTGTTGCCGGAACAAAGGTTCGTGATAATTCCAGTGGTGCTACATTGCTACAAATAAATGCGTTGTTACCTTTTTCTACGTATTTTAATATAATGGAAGCCTCTGCCGAATCAAGGTTTAGGTTATCTGCCATCATTATAAAATTGCTGTTTGTTTTGTTGGTATCTAATTCCTGATAGGATTCATCTTTTATAAGTTTAATTATTTTATTTTGCTTTTTAATAATGGTGTAAAATAATTTCATCCCATAAGGTTGGGAATTGTCCTTGCTATAGGATTCACCCCATTCGTATTTAGGCGTGTATTCTTTTTGGTAATACACCACAGCTGCAATTAATATAGCTACAACCAATAAAAATAGTATAACAACCAAATTTTTATTCATGTAGTGCAAGTTGTTTTTTCAGGTTCTCATAAGTTGGACTTACTAAATTAAATTGCTCCTCTGTAAGTTGATGTTCGCCATACCAAACAGGCTCAAAGCTTATGATAATCTCTTTGAAGAGAGCGGATAGATTTATATCTTTTACTTCGGAATAATATTCCCAATTTGTTTTTTCTTTTGCCCAAACAATGTCTCCTTTTTGCGAAAGCATTTTTATGATGATCAAAAAATTGATGCGCAAAGCAATTCTGTAATTTTTTGCTTGCAATGCTTCATTAAGTAGCAAATCCATGTCTAATTCATGCATTTTTTCTTCTATTTCTTCAATAGAATCAATGCTAATGATTTTGGGTTTTATGGTTGGATTATTTTTAAAGCTGAGGATAATCTTTATCAATAAAAAAATAATCAATCCGCTTACTAAAAAATAAAATACATATTTAAAATTGCTGAAATCATGATTAAATAGGTTCCAGTTAATTAAATTTGATTCTTTAGTTTTGGTTTCCTGCTCCATATCTTTATACGTTTCTGTATAATCTACTCCTTCGGAAACTTCCTGCCATTGTTTAGGACTTAACTTCAAAGAGCTGTGTGCAGCATTGAGTGCCAACTGAAAAGTTAGAAAACCAAAAAATAAAAATGTTTTATAAAATTTCATTTAACAGCTTTGATTTGATGAATTCTTGAAATTAAATTTTCGGCAGAATATGATTCTTTCAAAGTATAAAATAGTAGGCTATTTGAGATAGCTGTTAATACTAAAAATGTTAAAAAGCTGAATGTGGTTTGAAAAACAGAAAGGCCTAAAGATATTTTTTCTGCTATTACATCATCGTCGGTTAACATCCAAACTAAAGCATCTTGCACAAATAGCAAATTTAAACCGTAAAAGCTAGTAAGGTATAATACAAAAGCCATTGAAAAAAATAGCAATGCAATTCCAATAAAAGTAAACCATTTTTTATACAACAAGCTTCCGGATAAATTAATGGCATTAAAAAAGAAAATATTTTGGTTAGTTGCTACGGCCGACATAAAAATCAATAATGGAAAAATTAAAAATGCTGTTAAAGTAAAAACCCAGTTGTCCAATAATATTAAACTTATAAATAAGGGTGTGGATAAAAGTACAGCGTAAATTGAATTTAATAGGGACGGGGATTTGAAAAAAGATTTTTTCTTTTCTTCTTTTATGATTGTTCTTTTTAAAAATACAAAAACGCATATAAGTGTTATGGTAAATGCTGTTCCGGTAAATGCCGCCAATGTTGGATAATTAATGTAATTTAAAAAATCATTAATTTTAAAACTATAGGTTTCATAAGCGTGAAACAGATTGTGATTGTCGGATGCAATAACGATAGAAAATAATAACGACACTCCAAGCGTAATGCTGCCCCACGTTGTAAATTTTTTAAAATACAAACGCAGTGTTTCTGTTAGGATTTTTGTAGTATCTAATATTTCCGCAGGGTCAAAAACAATTGTTGGTTTATAAACAAGTTCAGGCTCTATTATTTCATCAATGTTTTGAGTTTGTTTTGCTACTTTTCTTGGATACCAAAAAAAGTAGGTAATAATAAAGCCGAAGGATAATAAAATAAATGAAAATCGTATAGGATTTGGTATCCCAGTATGACGGGTTAAAAACCCTTCGATAAAGGCAGCAACTAAAGTTACAGGTGCTACGCCCATTATAATCTTTAATCCATTCATTCCACTAATTTTAAACGACTGAAACCGAGAATAAGTGCCCGGAAATAAAAACCCTTTGCCAAGTGTTAAACCTGCGCCACCACTCAAAATGATGGCCGAAATTTCCAAAGCTCCATGCGTCCATATTGCAAGAAACGATTCCCAAAACAAGCCCCTTTCAATAAAAAAATATTGAAAAACGCCAACCATTATTCCGTTGGTTACCATTACCACCAATGAGCCCAATGCCATAAAAAGCCCTGAAAAAAAGGTAATGAAATCCACTTTTATATTGTTGTAAAAAATGGGCAAAAAAGTTTTTATTTCACTTTCCGATTTATAAACCGCCATGGCATCGCCTTTGGCAATATTTTGGTTGGTCATGTTCACATAGTCATTACTTAAAATAGTACGTGCAAAATCATGATCATAAATGCTGGTAATAATGCCTAAAATAAAACAGGATACAAATACAATAAAGGAAATGAGCATTGCCCGCCGGGCGACATACATGGTTAAAGGAAGATCTGTTTTCCAAAAATGAATAAAAGCGGTAAGTCCTTTTTTATTTGATTTATTTATATCATTAAACAAAAGTTTAGCACTGCCGTTCAAATATATTTTTACTGATCGATTTTGGTAAAAGGTGCGTGCATAAGAAAGGTCATCAGTAATTTGGACAAATAATTTACTTGTCTTTGCAGGGTTAGCATCTTTTTTAGAAAGATTATTTTCAAAGTCTAACCACTTTTCTTTATTTTGCTCAATAAATTCTGATTCCTTCATTAGTTTATTTTACGAGTTGTCCAATTTACATAAAAAAATGAAGTCCATAGAAATAACTACAACACAAAATGTAACTATACAATACGGACTTGCATCTGTTTTGGAGCGAGCAATTGCTTTGGTGATAGATGTTACTGTTATAAGTACTGTTTCTTCTATTGTTTTCGGATTGTTGTCCTGGTTGTTTCCTTACGGATCAGATATTGTTTCCTATCTTATTATACTGCCGTTTATTTTATTGTATAGCTTGCTTTTTGAACAATTTAATAATGGACAATCGCTGGGCAAAATGGCTTTAAAACTTCGGGTAATTCGGTTGGATGGCGAAAAAGTAAATTTTTTAGATTATCTGATGCGTTGGATTTTCAGAGCATTGGATATTTATTTTTCCTTTGGAGGAGTTGCCGTTCTTACTGTCATTTCATCCACTAATAGTCAGCGTATCGGTGATTTGTTAGCCAATACTGTGGTTGTAAATGTTGGGAAAACCGAACGAATGAAGCTGGATAATTTATTAAAGTTAAACAAGCTGGACAAATATATTGTAACCTACCCACAAGTTATACATTTGCCCGAAGATGCGATGTTAACTGTTAAAGAAACACTTACAAAATACGCAAAACATAATAATTTTGCCCATCAAAAAGCGCTAGACTTATTAGTAGAAAAAATGGAGCAAGAACTTCAAATAATTGGACCTCAAAATAAAGTGCAATTTCTAAAAACATTACTAAAAGATTATATTGTATTAACTAGATAATCGCTAAATGATACCCCCAAATTAGGCTATAAGTCCCTTGAAAATTATTTATCCTGCAATAGTTAATACAGCAGCGTTTTTTGTTACAACATATTTTTTAAGTGGAGTAGGCGGCGGTCCGGAAGTTACGTTCCCATTAATATCAAAAACGCCATTGTGGCAAGGGCAAATAAAATTATTTCCGCTGCTGTTATATCCTACTTTGCAGCCATTGTGCGTACAACTTTGAGCAATGGCAGTATAGGCGCCCCCTACATTTATTACAAGTACACCATTAGCTGATACAGTACCTCCAGTTGAATTTAATGCTGCATTTGCAGGTTGATTAAGATTGAGTTGAAAATTTACTGTTGGTCCTTGAGGTGTAGTTGTATTTTGAGTTTTTTTACAACTTTCTAGCAAAAGAGCTATCCCTGTTACCCCTAAACCAAATGCACAGGTCGATTTTATAAATTTTTTTCTATCCATTTTATCAATTAAATTATGAATTTAATAAATTATGATTTATTACTGAGTTAATAACTGTTTGTAAATTTAAGCAACATGTTTGTTTTTTTACAGAAATAAAAAAAAGTAATTATTTCAGTATTTTGAGCCGCCTAAAACCCAAATATCTATAAAACAAGCGGCATAAAATTTTTTAATAATCTTGAGAAGGCTTTTCAATATTGGGTTTTAGACTAAAAAACATATTTTCTTCTAAAATAGCTGTTCAAACAAAATAATTTATCTATATTTGCAGTCCAATTTTGAAAAACAGAGAATAAAATGGCAAATCATAAATCAAGTATCAAAAGAATCCGTTCTAACGATGCTAAAAGATTAAAAAATCGTTACCAAGCAAAAACAATGCGTAACGCAGTAAAGGATTTAAGAAACGATGAAACAAAAAAATCGGCTTCAGAAAAACTTCCTAAAGTTATTGCAATGGTTGATAAATTAGCTAAGAAAAACGTTATTCATAAGAATAAAGCGGCTAACTTAAAATCAAAGCTTACTAAAAAGGTAAACGCCCTTAAAAAGTAATAAACTACTAAATGATTTGGGATTATTTTGGAAACTTTCTATGTTGGAAGTTAACAAAGTAGTCCCATTTATTTTTTAGTGTTTTTTCTAATTTGTATATTTGATACAATTAGATGAGTGTTTTTTTTCGATTTTCCCTCCTGTTATTTAATCACTTAAATTTTTAAAATAATTTGTTCAATGTCTGTTTATTCGGATATTTTTAACTTATTTGCATACGTTTTATATAAAATTATACAAAGGTAAAATGAGAGCACTATTTACAGTAATTTTTTTGTTGATATTCATAATAACTCCTTTTTGTGTTATTGGGCAGGATTCAATAAAAGCAAAAAAAATAAACGAGTATTTTTTTGCTCTTGAGGATATTTCGCCAGTAAATATTTCTATAAAATTTAAGCATCAGCTAAAAAAAAATACATTTTATAAAATTGGTTTGGTAAATATTGCAGTTGGCAGTAATACTAATATTCCAGTACGGTCAAATAGTTTTGCAATACATAATTATAACTATTCATTAGGTTTTCAAAATGGGATTGAATTTCGTAAAAAAATTTCAGAAAAATTTTCATTTTTTCATGGACCTAATTTAAGTTTTACTTATAGGGTCAATATTGCTAAAACAGAAAACCCTGCTATCCCTGCCAATCAAAGACAAAATATATCTCAATCATATATTAGCGGACTACCTTATACTTTAGGATTGCTTTTTCAGTTCAATAATCATTTACTTTTTTCAGCAGAAATTAATCCAGAGCTTTCTGTTACATACAATAAAGCTAGGTACGGACAAAATCCAAATTTCAATAGCGAAAACATTTCTTCAAATTTTCTTTTTGCCAATAAGTATGGGGTTATTTCAAAAGCTTATAGATTATAAATATTTAACACAAATTGACAAACCCAATCAAACAAATAAGTGAATCAATGATCAAATTTTTAAGAATAGCAAGTTCCAAAGTATTAGGTCAAGTAGGATATTTGAAACTACTGAACATTGCATTTTTCACTGCTTACAAGTTCAAGTTTTTAAAAAATAATCCTACCTATAAGTACCATTACTTTTCTAAAAACTTAATTAAACCAGGATTTACAGTGGTAGATATTGGGGCTAACCTAGGTTATTATTCTGTTTTGTTTAGAAATTGGATAGGCGATAATGGTAAATTGTATAGCATTGAGCCAGTACCAGTTTATAATAAAATATTAAACTGGCGACTGAAAAAATATTCAAACGTAACAATTTTCCCTTACGCTTTAGGTACCGAAGAAAAAGATGTAACACTTGTTACTCCTGGTCAGCACGGGTATTTACACACCGGACTCCCATTTGTTTTTGATCCTAAAAAAAATGAAAATTTAGATTCATTTGAATTCAAGTTTAACGCTAAAATGAAAAGGGCAAGTGAACTGTTAAAAGATATTCCTAAAATAGATTTTATCAAATGTGATATTGAAGGGTACGAAGAGTTTGTGATTCCCGAATTAAAAGACACCATCATCAAACACAAACCTATATTGCAAATTGAAACATCCGATGATCATAAAAAAGTAGTGGAAGCTGTTTTGTTTGACATAGGATATAAAAAATATGAATTGCAAGATGGTATTTTAAGAAACACCGAAAGTATTACTAAAGTGGAGTTTGGCGATTTTATTTATATACATCCTTCCAATACTACCACTTTAAAAGGCTTAGGCGAATTGTATAAGCCATAATAGTTATACTTTATTTATACTTTATTTTAATTTTAAACAAAATTAATAGTAATAACAATGGCAAAAGAATTTAAAGCATTTTTAGTTGAAGAAAAAGATGGCAAATACATCCGAAGTGTAAAAACCAGGAACACAGATAATCTTCCAGCAGGAGAAGTATTAATTAGAGTTCAATATTCATCATTAAACTATAAAGATGCCCTTTCTACAACAGGTGCGAAAGGCATCACGCCAAAGTATCCGCACACTCCAGGCATTGATGCTGCAGGTATTGTGGAAGAATGCAGTTCCGATAAATTTAATATAGGTGATAAAGTTGTAGTTACGGGTTATGATTTTGGTATGGGTACCGATGGCGGATTTGGACAGTACGTGCGTGTTCCGGATGAATGGCCTGTGTTATTACCCGAAGGACTATCCTTAAAAGAATCAATGATGATAGGCACAGCAGGTTTAACAGCCGGTATGTCCATACTTAAATTAACAGAGCAGGTAAAACCTGCCGATGGCACTATTGCTGTATCGGGTGCAACAGGTGGTGTTGGCTCATTAAGCGTTGCTATATTAGCTAAATTAGGATATACCGTTGCAGCCATTTCGGGTAAAAAACAAGAAGAAGATTATTTAAAAAAATTAGGTGCAAAAGAAATTATTTCAAGAGATGAATTTGGAGTGAAAGAAGCTCGCCCCTTTTTAAAATCGCGCTTTGCTGGGGGTATTGATGCCGTTGGTGGCGTAATTTTAGATAACATGATTAAATCCACACAAGCATTAGGAGTAGTTACTTGTTGCGGTAACGCAGCTTCTCCTGTATTGGATCTAACGGTTTTTCCATTCATTTTAAAAGGTGTTTCTTTAATTGGAATTGATTCTCAAAAATGTCCTAAAAATATTAGAAACATTGTATGGGCTAAATTGGCGAAAGATTGGAAACCAGATAATTTAGATCAAGTATGTGTTGAAAAAAGTATGGATGATTTAAGCGCTTGTGTGGATGAAATGATGGCAGGTAAGCATAGAGGAAGAGTAATTGTTAATTTGGATAAATAAATAGTTGCAAATACCTTCATCTTTAAATCAGAAAAAGCCTCATTTTAGGGGCTTTTTTTATGTTTTTTTCTTACCTTTAAATTCTCAATTTTTATGGAAGACCAAAAACAAGTATTAACTATTAAATCATGGGCAGAAGAAGATCGCCCGCGCGAAAAACTTATTGGTAAAGGAAGGCATGTACTTACCGAAGCCGAGTTGATTGCTATCTTAATTGGTTCCGGAAGTAGAGATGAAACCGCGGTTGAACTTTCTAAACGTATTTTGGCAAGTGTGGGCAACAATTTGAATGAGTTAGGCAAGCTTACTGTACAGGAATTAAACAGATTTAAAGGCGTTGGTGATGCAAAAGCAATAAGCATTATTGCAGCACTTGAATTAGGGCGCAGAAGAAAAGATACGGAAGCCGCAAAGCGGGAAAAAATTACTTCCAGTAAAGATGTATATGAAATGATGAAAGCCTCGATGCTAGATTTGCCTCACGAAGAATTTTGGTTGCTGATGCTGAACAGAGCCAATTCAGTGATAAAAAAAGAATTGATAAGTAGGGGAGGAGTTGCAGGTACAGTGGTAGACACAAAAATAATTTTTAAAACAGCTGTTGATAATCAGGCAAGTTCAATTATTGTTTGTCACAATCACCCTTCAGGTAATTTAAAACCTAGCGAATCAGATATTAAGCTTACTAAAAACATTAAAGAAGCAGGTAAAATAATGGAAATAGCACTACTAGATCACTTGATAATTACCGAAAATGGTTTTTATAGTTTTGTGGACGAAGGTGTTTTTTGATGTGCTAATAAAGGTGAAGTTAACTCTCTTTTCTAAAAACTAAAAACTAAAAACTAATAACTATTAACTAATTAATGCTAAAACTACTTACAATCATAGGGGCTCGCCCGCAAATTATTAAAGCTGCGGCATTGAGCAGAGCCATAAAAAATAATTATTCAAGTAAAATTAAAGAGGTAATTGTTCATACCGGACAACATTATGATGAAAACATGTCGCAAGTGTTTTTTAATGAATTAGATATTCCTCATCCCGATTATAATTTGAATACAGGTTCTGGAACTCATGGTTCGCAAACCGCAGCAATGATAATAGGAATTGAAGAAATTTTATTAAAAGAAAAACCCGATTGCATTGTATTGTATGGCGATACCAATTCAACATTAGCTGGCGCTATTGCATCGTCAAAAATTCTAGTACCAATTGTACACATTGAAGCAGGCTTGCGTTCTTTTAATAAAGCCATGCCCGAAGAAATTAATCGTATTATGTGTGATCATGTTTCAACACTTTTATTTTCACCCACAAAAACAGGATACGATAATTTACTGAATGAAGGATTTAAAGAAAATAATGAAGCTCCTTACACAATCAATAATCCTAAAATATTTCACTGTGGTGATGTGATGTACGACAACAGCCTCTATTTTTCTAAGATTGCTGAACAAAAAACAAATATTATTTCCACCAATAATTTAGAAGGTAAACCATTTATTTTGGCAACCATACATCGTAATAACAATACAGATGAACCAGTGCGATTACAAGCTTTGTTTAGTGCTATACATAAAATTTCAATACAAAATAAAGTTCAAGTAGTTATTCCATTACATCCTCGAACAGCCAAATTGTTGTCACAAAATCTTTCTTCAGAATTGTATGCAGCTGTGCAAACCTCTCCATTTATAAAGTTATTACCTCCTGTTTCTTTTTTAGAGATGATTGCCTTGGAAAAAAATGCAAGTATGGTAATGACCGATTCGGGAGGTGTACAAAAAGAAGCGTTCTTTTTTAAGAAACCCTGCATTATTCTTCGTTCGGAAACAGAATGGGTTGAATTAGTAGATTGCGGTTCAGCAAAAATTATAGATGCCAACGAAGAAAAAATAATTGAAGCATATACTGATTTTTCTAATTTAAAAACATTTGATTTCCCTGATTTATTTGGCAATGGTAAAGCTGCTGAATTTATTTGCAAATCAATTTTAAATTATATTAATACACCCACTTTAATACCAGCATAAATAATGTTAGTTGTTTATACCCATAAAATAACACATCGCAACAAGTATATTTTTAACTTGATGTTTAAAGATATTTTGGGTATTGATTTTAAATTAACAACGGATGTTGAAGAATTCAAATATTACCAAGGTGCTAAATTGAGTTATACTCATAATTTAATATCAAACGAACTTTTTTTTATTTCGCGCAGTTTATTATTTGAATCCGGTATTACCGAACAAAATATTTCTGTTTTTGAAAACAATTATAATCCTATGTTTTTTGCAACAGGAAAAGCTTCAGCAATGCCTTTTGATGTATTTGCCGCAAGTTTTTATTTAGTTAGCAGGTACGAAGAATATTTACCACACATCCGCGACGAACATGATCGGTTTGATGCAAAAGATAGCCTTGCTTTTATAGCTGGTTTTTTAGAAAAACCGTTGGTAAATATATGGGCTATTCAGCTCAAACAATTAATTAAAGAAAAATATCCATCACTTGTATTTCCAAAAATAAAATTTGAATTTATTTCTACATTGGATATTGATAATGCTTATGCTTATCGCGAAAAAGGCTTTACTAGAAGCCTTGGAGGTTATCTGAAATCGCTATCCATAGGAAACTTTTCGGAGGTTACCGAACGTACTCGTGTTTTGTTGGGCTTGGAAAAAGATCCTTATGATACCTACGACTTTCAATTGGAAATGCTTAAAAAATATAAATTCAAAAGCATTTATTTTTTCTTATTAGGCGATTATGGTCCTAACGATAAAAATTTACCAATAGAAAGCATAAAGTTTCAATCCCTCATTAAAATGTTGGCCGATTACGCACAAGTTGGCATTCACCCTTCATACGGATCAAACAATAGTAAGCAACAGTTAAAAAAAGAAATAGGTCGTTTGTCACATGTATTACACAGAGACGTGACACAAAGCCGCCAGCATTTTTTAAAATTACGTATGCCCGACACTTATCGTAATTTAATTGAATTTGATATTACCGATGATTATACGATGGGTTATGCTACCCAAGTTGGTTTTAGAGCAAGCATTTGCACACCATTTAATTTTTATGACTTAGATACCGAAACGGAAACAAAGTTGAAGATACATCCTTTTGCAATGATGGAAGGCACTTTAAAATACCGCATGAAAATCCATCCGAAAGATGCGATAGTTAAAATTAAACAATTGATAGATGAAGTAAAAGCTGTGGACGGAGTTTTTATAAGTTTGTGGCATAACGACACCGTAAATAATCGTAAGATATGGAGGGGCTGGAAAACGGTTTATGAAGACATGGTAATTTATGCTACTCAATAAATAATGATCCAATTTGTAGCGCATAAAAACATTGATAAACACAAGTGGGATAACTGTGTTACTCAGTCTTTGAACCAATCTGTATCATCACTCTCCTGGTATTTGGATTGTGTGAGTGAAAACTGGTCGGCACTGGTGATGGACGATTATCAGGCGGTATTTCCATTACCGATAAAATCGAAATATAAGATTAACTATTTATTACAACCCCTTTTTGTAAGGAGTATTGGCATCTATTCAAAAGTTAATCTTACCGAGGAGTTGGTGAATAATTTTTTTGATGAGATCCCCAATAACATTAAACTAATCGATTTTTATTTAAAAGAAAACATTCCATTTAACAAAGTTGATTATGAAGTAACTGGTCGAAAGGTTCAGCTTATGGATATAGATTTGCCTTATGAAATGATTAAACAATCCTACAATCGCTCAGCAGTAAAAAATTTGCGTAAAGCAGAAAAAAACGAACTTGTTATTACGGATGACATTTTACCTCAAATGATTGCAGAACAATATCAAATTAATATTGGAGCTCAGGTTCAAAAATTAAATTCTACACATTTTAAAATTGTTGAAAAGTTGATGAAAGCCGCACTTAAAAATAAGTGTGGAATTTCAATTGCCGTTACCAATAAAAACAGGGAAACCATTGCATCTGCTTTTTTTATGAAAACTTGTGAAGTTATTTATTTTTCTTTTGGAAGTGCTAATGAGGAAGGTAAATCGGTTGGAGCCATGTATTTGATGGTTGATGAAATTATAAAACGATATGCTCAACAAGTTAAGTTGTTTGATTTTGAAGGTTCGGATGTAGAGGGTATAGGCAACTTTAATAGAAACTTTGGCGCAAAAAATTTCGTATATTTACGAGTACAGAAAAATACGCTTCCAGGTATTATTAAGTGGATGAGTAAAAAGACTTAATTTAAAAGCCTTAATCTGTTGTAACGTTTAATACTGCATAGAGTTTATTTTATGAAAATTTTCTGGGAAATAGCTTCCGTATTTTTATTGAGTTCCGTTAAATTTGTTTTCGGTGGTGTTCCGCTTGCATTAGGTTTGGGTTTTTCCTTTTTTAAAGCAGTAACGGTAACTTCCTTAGGTGGATTTGTAGGCATTATTTTTTTTGTTTTTTTGAGTGAAAAATTAATTGAGAATGTAAAAAAACTTAAAGAGAAAAAACATATTGAAGCTTCCAAGAAAGTATTTACCAGAAAAAATAAAATGATTGTTAAAGTAAAACACCGTTTTGGATTAGTTGGAATAGCATTGTTAACTCCACTTCTTATTTCTATTCCATTAGGTTGTTATTTGGCGGTAAGGTATTTTAAAAACAAACAACGAATCATTGCTTACATGTTTGCATCTATTCTTTTTTGGTCTATTGCAGTTTCCTCTTTTAAACTTTTTTTTTAAAAAGTTCGCTTTTTTACTTAATTTTTAAAGCCTAATTTTTCTCGTACTTTTTTTAGTGTGCCTTTTGCTATCACTCTTGCTTTATTTGCGCCTAGCTGAAGTTTAGCATCTAACTCATTGCGGTTGCTCATATAATGGTTGTAAGTAGTTCGTTGGGAAGCAAATTTTATTAGTATTAATTCTAGCAACTCATTTTTTGCATGTCCGTAACCATAACCGCCACGCAAATAATTAGCATGCATTTTGGCCGTTTTTTGTTCCGTTGCTATTAATTTATATAAAGCATAAACATGGCAAGTGTTAGGGTTTTTAGGAGCTTCAAGTGGAGTAGCATCCGTAACAATACTCATAATAATTTTTTTTAATTCTTTTTCGGGCAAAAAAATATTTATAAAATTAGTTAACGATTTACTCATTTTTTTTCCATCGATGCCCGGCACTATCATTACACTTTCGTCAATTTTTGCTTCCGGAATTACAAATACATCGCCGTATTTATGATTAAATTTTTCAGCAATATCTCTTGTTATTTCAAGGTGTTGTAATTGGTCTTTACCTACAGGTATAAAGTTGGCATCATACAACAATATGTCGGCGGCCATTAATACTGGATACGTAAATAATCCGGCATTTACATCTGCTAAGCGTTCCGACTTATCTTTAAACGAATGCGCATTAGCCAACATCGGAAAAGGCGTAAAACAATTCAAATACCAAGCCAACTCACATACTTCAGGTACATCGCTTTGGCGATAAAAAATATTTTTATCCGTATCAAATCCAAAAGCTAACCAGGTTGCAGCAACAGCATCTGAACTGTTTTTTAATAATTCAGCATCTTTAATGGTTGTTAATGAATGTAAGTCGGCAATAAAAAATAACGATTCGTTATTCGTCTGTTTTGATAATTCAATAGCGGGCACAATAGCGCCTAAAATATTTCCAAGGTGAGGAATGTTGGTACTTTGAACTCCAGTAAGTATTCTAGACATTTATTTAGTTTAATTTAAAAACAAATTAACTTTTTAAGTTTCAAAGATAATCTTTATTTATTTTTTTACTCTATAATTTTATACATCTTCAAAATAGCTTCACTAAAATTTAGGTGCTGGATAATTCCATAATTTTTTACCAGTCATATTGTGTTAAAATAATAGCGTATTAAATATTTTCAAATGGTGATAAACTTATTTATTCCTGATAAGATGAGAAAAGGTGCCAGCATTTAAAAGCAGTTTTATTACGATGCCGCTTTTTTATTTTTTAGCTCAATACAACCAATAATGTGTTTTGTTTTTTTTTTAATTTATAGGCATTTAATAAATATTTATCGACTATTAAATACTTTAAGTCAATAATAATTATACTTTTGGTACTTTGTTTTTTCGTAGCATTTTTTTTAATATTGATAATCTCATTAACCTAAACAGAAATAAATAGTCTTTAACAATCAAATTATGGCAAGTATAAATTTAAATCTAGAATTAAAAAATTTTGTAGACAAACATATTAAGGATATTTGTGATTGTGGCTTTTCAGACAATAGCAGTAATCATTGTGCACATTTTGTTAGCCATGTTATGGGGTATACTTTTGGTTTTAGATGCAAAAATATAACAGGCAAAGGGCCGGGGTACGGTGTAAATATTCGTGTACATGAAGTGTTTAGTAAATGCGGTAAAGTTGGCGAATGGAATGATAAATATAAACCTACTGGAAATTGTTTAGCTTTTGTTACCGGCGCTTCGAATGTAAATTTGGCCAATAAAACGATGGTGAATATTCCTGCAAAACATATAGGGATATTTTGTAACAATATGATTTATCATTATTCAAATAAACAACAGAAAGTGGTTTGCGTTACACCTGAAAATTTTTCAAAACATTATTCAGGAAGTGATATTAAAGTTTTTTACGGTACTTTTCCAACAATCTAATTTTATAGTATATGAAAAGAATATTCATTTTTTTTATTTCGCTCCTGTTTGTACAAGCATGTACAACAAAATCGGGCGACCAAGCTGTTAATACTGCAAATGTTTCTACAGATAGTGTGATTCATAATCAAGGAAAACCTTCTGATAAAGATATATTACTGATGGTTATGCAAAATTGTGATGTGCTTTTAACTGTTGATTCCTCTTGTTTGGGTGTTGGTACAAATATTAATGATTCAACAATAGGAGAGTATTTAAGTGGGTTTTGGCAATATCAAACAGATTCATCTGCACATAATTCAATTACAATAAAAGTTACCGAAGGTGATGATAAAAAAGTAAAAGAGAAACATTGGAAAGCAAAATTTATGATTAACGGACAAACAGAAAATGAAAATTGGAGTTGGGGTGTTTCGTTTTATATAATTGATAAAAATTGGGTAGTTATTAAAAATTCTTTTAAGTGTTTAGGGGCAGGATAATATAAAATGAATCCCCTTTCAACTAAATTCTAATTTAATACACTCAAATTCTGATACTACTCTAGTTTCGGTTGTAAAAATAGTAGGCAACTATATACAAGAAGGGGCAATTGATAATAAAAAATTAAGTCTCAAAATTTTTAAAAATCATTCAAAACTCACGGGTAAACTAATTGTCAATAATAAATAATTTATTGGTCTGCTTATTTTAAATCTGCAAAATAAAATTACATTAATAATTTTTATTGCTTTAAAAATCGTAAAAAAAATCGTAATGATTCAATTTAATTCAACAGACGAGACTCAATCACTAACTATAATTAATCAAGAATACAATCAAATATTTAAACCTAATTTTGATTTAAAGTATATTAATTTGTATAAAAAATGATTGAAATCTTATCGAATAATTTGCGTCATCTGTGTTCTATTTCTCAACAGCTCCCAAGCTTAGTATAGAATCAAATATCCAACGCCCGTCAATATTACTTAATAATTTATCTGTTGCTCTTTCGGGATGAGGCATCATGCCAAATACATTTTTACCGGCATTGCAAACGCCTGCAATATTTTCGGCAGCACCATTAGGGTTTGCAGCGTCTGTTACATTTCCTTTTTCATCGCAATAGCGGAAAAGTATTTGTCCGTTATCATTTAATTGTTTTAATGTTGTGGCATCCGCATAATAATTGCCTTCACCGTGTGCTATAGGTATTTTTAATACTTGTCCTTTAGGGATTTCAGCTGTTGCCAATGTGTTGTTATTCTCAGCTTTAATATATACGTTTTTACAAATAAATTTGCGTTCGTTATTGTGTAACAATGCGCCTGGCAATAATCCCGATTCACATAAAATTTGAAAGCCATTACACACTCCCATAACATAACCGCCTTTATTAGCAAATTCAATCACTTTTTCCATAATGGGTGAAAAACGAGCGATAGCGCCAGATCTCAAATAGTCACCGTAAGAAAACCCTCCCGGAAGGATAATGAAATTACAGCCTTGAAGATCCGTATCTTTGTGCCATAATTCAACTACTTCCTGCCCCATAATATCACGTAAAACGTATATCATATCCTGGTCGCAATTGGATCCCGGAAAAATAACTACTCCATATTTATTCATCGATAATTAGATTTAAGATTTAACGCTGCAATTTAGTAAATTAAATAAGTTGAATTACCCCTATTTATTAACAGATTCAGTTATTAATAAAAAAAGTGGTTGACCAAAATAGTGCCTAATAATACCATTATTAATACTTCTCCCCACCATTGTTGTTTAATCCGTAAAAAATAATTGGCGCAAAATACGGCTGCCGGAATGGCTAAAAACGACATGTATTTTGTTGAAATTTCGGGAGCAATAATTAACGAAAGCACACCAAATGCAAATACCCAAATAAAAAATAATATCCCTTTTTTTGTTTTTTGCGTTGCGCCGATTAATCGGCGGAAAAGCCTGCCAATAGAAAGTAATACAATAAACCATCCAAAACCCAACATAAAATAATAATTGGTAGGGTAGTTTAGTTTTAATTGTTCGCGAAAAATGGTGTAGAAAATTTTTTCATAAATAAGAATATCCATTTTGTTATACCAAAAATAATACATCAATACAAATAAAATAGGCATTAAAACTCCAAAGAAGGAAATTAGCCATTCCCTCCAGTTAAAAGCCCTGAAGATTAATAAACCTATTCCTAAAAGTGGTAATAATATTATGCCTGGTAGATAAAAAAGTATGGCAATTGAAAATAATAATCCAGCATCAAATGCTTGTGAAAATGCGACCTCTTTTCGGTAGGAACTCACCAATTTATAGATTGCAAATAAGATAAATAAATTAGCAAATATCATGGGATTGAGGCTTAATTTAGCCTTGTCGTTACTCATATACACAATATAGAATAGGGCAGGTAAAAACGACTGACTGGAGAGTACCTCATTTTCATTTACAATAAAATTGAGTAATAAAGCTTCGCCAACAACTAATAAAAACGCCAGAATAGTTGCTATTAAAGGAGTGTACGCAATCAGATTTGTGAATAAATCAAAAAATGGCATGCTGGTTTGAGCAGCTTGGTAGTGATTTGAAAAAAATCCCGGAATCCATAATACCAATGTAAACAGCGGTAAAAGGATAAAGGATGCAGGGTTATTTTTTTTGAAAAATTGTATCAACATAATTTGACCCTAAAATTAATTTAAAAAAGTATGTGATATAAATAAAATTTGTATTTTTGACGCAAATAATAAAATTTTTGAGATATGAATATGACAGATGTTTTTAACGGAATCGGACATTTTTGCCAATGGACATTTAAGTTTATGCCTAAAATAGGTAATGTACCCAATGTGTTTTTTTGGATGATTATTGTATCATTATTAGGGCTTTGGTTAAAAATGCAAGCTGATTACAATAAAGCGGCTAAGAAAAACAATACGTTAAGATAAAATTTTGAATTAAAAAAAATCCCCAATCTGTAAATGCAGGTTGGGGATTTTCTATGCTCGTTTGTTGCGTCATTGCGAGAGTAGCGAAGCAATCTCAACAAAATAAAATTACTTCAGTTGTACAAGCTTTGTAATGACGATTAATTATTTCAAATCGTTGCCAATATCTTTTCTGTAATATTTGCCTTTGTAATTAATACGTTCCGCATTGGCGAACGACTTTTTTAATGCTTCTTCCATGGTATCACCAAAAGACGTGATGGCAATTACTCTGCCACCATTAGTAACAATTTTATTTCCCTCTTTTTTTGTTCCTGCATGAAATGCAATGCTGTCAACCACTTTATCAAACCCTGTTATTTCATTTCCTTTTTCATACTCTTCGGGATAACCGCCAGCAACAAGCATTACCGTGGTAGCAAATCGGGTGTCCACTTCAAATGTTTTTTCGTGAAGAGTACCATTACCAACTCCTTCAAACAAATCTAAAAGGTCTGATTTTATGCGCGGAATAACCGCTTCCGTTTCCGGATCGCCCATTCTTACGTTGTATTCAATTACTTTAGGGTTACCATTCATATTCATCAAACCGATAAAAATAAATCCTTTATAGGTTATTCCTTCTTGTTTTAATCCAGTGATGGTTGGGATAATTACTCTTTCTTCTACTTTTTTGATAAAGTTCTCATCCGCAAACGGAACAGGAGAAATGGCGCCCATGCCGCCTGTATTTAGGCCGGTGTCGCCTTCGCCGATACGTTTATAATCTTTTGCTGATGGTAATATTTTATACGAGTTTCCGTCTGTTAAAACAAAAACAGAAAGTTCTATTCCTTTTAAAAATTCTTCGATAACTACTTTAGCAGATGCTGCGCCAAACTTAGCATTGGCAAGCATTTCGGTTAATTCTGCTTTTGCATCCAATAATGTTAATGGTATCACAACGCCTTTGCCTGCTGCTAAGCCATCGGCTTTTAAAACGTAGGGAGGTTCCAATGTTTCTAAAAATTTTAAGCCTTGTGCTAAGGTATCCTTTGTAAATGTTTCGTAACGGGCTGTTGGAATGTTGTGACGAAACATAAATTGTTTCGAAAAATCTTTGCTTCCTTCCAATTGAGCACCGACTTTTTGTGGCCCGATTACTGGAATGTTTTTTAATTGGGCATCTGCAAGAAAAAAATCGTGTATGCCTTTTACCAATGGATCTTCTGGCCCAACTACTACCATGTTGATCTGGTTCTCGATCACAAATTTTTTAACTGCCTCAAAATCTGTAGCAGCGATGGCTACATTGGTCCCGAAATCGGAAGTTCCGGCATTTCCAGGTGCTATAAAGAGTTTGCCTAGTTTTTTACTTTGTGATAATTTCCATGCAAAAGCATGTTCGCGTCCGCCTGAGCCAAGTATTAAAATATTCATAAGATAATTTTTTTGCAAAGAAACGAAAAAAGATGGCTGACTTAACTTGTATCATTGAAAACTATATTTTTGCCTTATGATTATAATTCCTGAAATATTTGACGCTCAAAAAATTGTTGCAGCACAAAGCACGCGTTTGGGCGGAATAAGCCTGCCACCATTCAATTCTATGAATTTAGGTTTATCGGTAAAGGACGATGAAAAAAATGTATTAAAAAACAGAGACTTGTTTTTTGGAAAATTGGGAATTGATTTGTCCAGCGTTTCACGCAGCCATCAGGTACACGGAAATAAAGTGTTACTTGTAAACGAGCCTGTAACTACCGAAGGATATGATGCTCAGATCACGAATAAACCAAATGTATATTTAGCGGTTTCAATAGCCGATTGTACTCCTGTTTTAATTCACGATACTAAAAATAATGCAGTGGCTGCAATACATGCAGGTTGGAGAGGTACCGTTGGTAAAATTGTAAGTAATACGTTGCAATTGATGCATCAGAATTATGGTACAAAAGGGAAAGACTGCAAAGCGTATATTGGTGCGTGTATAAGCTTAAAAAACTTTGAAGTAGGAGATGAGGTGGCGACGCATTTCGATGTTTCAGAGAAACGATTTGATGCCATAAAACAAAAATGGTATGTTGATTTAAAGACAGCAAATAAAAAACAATTAATCGATTGTGGATTGCTTGCCCAAAATATTGAAATATCTAATTATTGCACTGTAGCGGATAATGATACATTTTTTTCTCACCGAAAAGAAAATGGAAGAACGGGCAGGATGATGGCGGTAATAGGCGTAAAATAAAAATCCCTCTCGTGAATAATAAGAGAGGGTTATTGTAAGATTGTATTTTTTACTTGCTCTATATCAAATAGCACTTGTGTATTGGTAAATCGAAGAATTTTAAAGTCCATTTCAGTAAGATTCAAATCTCGTAGTTTATCTTTTTCTTGTTGATCTTTTGTAAAGTGGACTTCTCCGTCAAGTTCAATGATGAGTCTTTTTGAAGCACAATAAAAATCGACAATATAATTACCTATGCTATGTTGTCTTTTAAATTTTAACCCGTTTAATTTCCCATTTCGGATTTCTTGCCATAAGCATTCTTCTGCCGGCGTTGACTTTACTCTTAAAGCTCTTCGGATTTCAAGTAATGATTTTTTGTTGTGAACTTGCATTGTATGACCTCACCCTCAA
>CANFLQ010000021.1 GCA_947447995.1 Bacteroidota bacterium
GAAAAAGCCTTGGGACAAAATGTATTAACAAGCATTTCTCCCGGACAGTTAATGGTAAAAATCACTCAACAGGAATTAACAGAGTTGATGGGGGGCGAAACAGCCGATATTAAGTTGGGAGGAAATCCCACTGTTATTTTAATGAGTGGTTTACAAGGTTCCGGTAAAACTACTTTCTCGGGAAAATTAGCAAATCATCTAAAAATAAAAAGAGGTAAAAAGCCATTACTGGTAGCATGTGATATTTATCGTCCTGCTGCTATAGAGCAATTACACGTATTGGGTAAACAAATTGGAGTTGATGTTTATTCTGACCCGGAAAATAAAGACGCTGTTTCAATTGCAAAAAAAGGTATTCAGTTTGCAAAAGATAATGGCAACAGTGTTGTTATTATTGATACTGCTGGTCGCTTAGCAGTTGATGAAGTGATGATGAAGGAGATTGCAGCTGTTAAAGAAGCTGTAAATCCGAATGAGATTTTGTTTGTGGTAGATGCCATGACAGGGCAAGATGCTGTAAATACTGCAAAAACATTTAATGATGTTTTAAATTTTGATGGTGTTGTATTAACCAAATTGGATGGTGATACACGTGGTGGGGCAGCCTTATCTATTAAATCTGTAGTAAACAAACCTATTAAATTTGTTGGTACCGGCGAAAAAATGGATGCCATAGATGTATTTCATCCAAATCGTATGGCCGACCGTATTTTGGGAATGGGCGATGTGGTTACGTTGGTTGAAAGAGCAGAACAGCAATACAGTGTTGAGGAAGCAAGGAAACTACAAAAGAAAATCGCAAAAAATCAATTTACGTTGGACGATTTCCTTGCTCAAATTCAACAGATCAAAAAGATGGGAAATATCAAAGACCTAGTGGGAATGATACCGGGTGTTGGTAAGGCACTAAAAAATACAGAAATCGATGAGAATGCATTTAAAAGTTTGGAAGCTATCATTAGTTCTATGACTCCTGCAGAACGTGAAAATCCGGACATATTAACTGGCAAGCGCCGTGAACGTATTGCCAAAGGGAGCGGAACTACTGTTCAGGATGTGAATAGACTTACCAAACAATTTGACGATACTCGTAAAATGATGAAAATGATGAGTAGCAAAGATGGTATGGCTAAAATGATGGCGCAGATGAAAAATATGCCGGGTATGCCTGGAATGGGGAATTAATAGAATAGAATTTATTTTCAATGTCAGTTCGAGCGTAGTCGAGAACAAATTGAAAAATTACAATATTAATACAAAGCACGTGAACACTTTGACAAATATAATTGATGGTAAATTAATCTCTCAACAGATTCAAGGTGAAATTGCTATTGAAGTAATGTCCCTAATTGCTCAAGGACATAAAAAACCTCATTTAGCTGCTATTTTGGTAGGTAATGATGGCGCCAGTGAAACGTATGTCGGAGCAAAAGTAAAGGCTTGTGATAGGGTTGGTTTTGATTCTACATTGGTGCGTTTACCTGCAACAACAACAGAAATAGATTTATTAATTAAAATCAACGAATTAAACGCTGATAAAAGTATTGATGGTTTCATTGTTCAACTACCACTTCCAAAACATATCAACGAGCATATAATTATGCAAGCCATAGCACCAGAAAAAGATGTGGATGGTTTTCACCCTCAAAATGTAGGGCGAATGGCTTTAAATTTACCAACTTATCTGCCTGCAACTCCTTATGGGATTATACAATTACTAAAACGTTACTCAATTGAAACAACTGGGAAACATTGTGTTGTTCTTGGTCGCAGCCATATTGTTGGCTCACCCATAAGTATTTTAATGGCGCGCAGTAGTTCAACTATAGGAAATTGTACGGTTACGCTTTGTCACAGCCGTACTAAAAACCTAAAAGAACATACCTTAAAAGCAGATATATTAATTGTAGCACTTGGTAAACCTGAATTTGTAACGGCAGACATGGTAAAAGACGGCGTAATCGTTATTGATGTTGGCATTACCCGTGTACCATCTGATAAAACTAAAACAGGATTTAAGTTATTAGGTGATGTTAATTATGCGCAAGTTGCTCCTAAAGCAGCATTTATCACTCCTGTTCCGGGTGGAGTAGGTCCAATGACTATCGCTTCGTTACTACGAAATACCTTGAAGTCGAGTAAAAAGGAAGTTTATAAATTAACATAATGTTTTAGAACTAAAATTCAAAATATAGAGCATCTAATATAACGTAATTTTTGCTATTATAATGCTTGTTTTTTAGTATTTCATTTTATTTACTATTTTTCACCTTTGTTGGCGCGGTTGTCTCGAATATTTTTATATCAATCAATTAAATATTAAAAAATTAACAATACTAACTTATGAAAAAAATAATTTTTGCATTGGCATTTTCACTCCTTTTATTTAATAGTTTTGCTAGTAAACCAAAGAAGCCTAAATTAGAAAAAGGTATATATGCCAAAATAGAAACCAGCAAAGGAAATATTTTAATTCAATTAGAATTTGAAAAAACGCCGCTAACGGTTGCCAATTTTGTTGGCTTGGCAGAAGGTAAAATTAAAAATACAGCAAAACCCGAAGGTGTTAAATTTTATGATGGTTTAACGTTTCACAGAGTAATTCCCAATTTTATGATACAAGGTGGTGATCCGCAAGGTACAGGAATGGGTGGCCCTGGTTATGCTTTTAAAGATGAGTGTTTGCCAGAACTAGTATTTGATAAACCAGGCTTGTTGGCTATGGCAAATGCCGGACCTAAAACCAATGGCAGCCAGTTTTTTATAACACATGTTCCAACAACATGGCTAAATGGTAAACATACTATTTTTGGTACTGTAATTGAAGGGCAAGACGTTGTAAATGCTATTCAAAAAGATGATTTAATAAATCATATCATCATCATCCGTAAAGGAAAAGCAGCAAAAAAATTTAAAGCGGATAAGGTGTTTACCCAATTAAATAATTAGGTTTAAAATACCAATAAAATATGAAAAATTGTTTTTTTTTAGTAATTGTAAGTGCAATTGTTTTTGTTTCATTTATTCCACATAAAGGTGTTGTAGGTAATGCTTTTCCTTCAATGAAATGTGAAGATTATAATGGAAAAACATTGGTCATTCCAACTGAAACAATGGGCAAATACACCTTACTAGGAATGGCATTTAGCAATGATGCTGAATCGGATTTGACTACATGGTTAAATCCTATTTACAATAAATTTATTGCAAAAAAAGATAATTCAGACCCATTTGCTGTAAATTACGATTACGACATAAATTTGTATGTAATACCTATGTTTACGGGGACCAATCAGCTAACAAGTAAAAGTTCTAAAGAAAAGATTAGAGCGCATACCGAAAAGGAGTTATATCCTCACCTTTTATTTTATGAAGGAAGCAAAACTTACAAAGAGGAATTGGATTTTGAGAAAAAGGGCGTTCCTTACTTTTTTATATTGGACAAAAAGGGTAAAATAGTTTATGCCACTTCGGGGAAATATGATGATGAAAAATTAGAAAAGATAATAGATATAATTGAAGAGAATTAAACTAGCAAGTTAACCAGTTTGAATAAATAAATGAATAATTATTTCAATGGCAAAAAAAATCTTTTGTGGTTATTTAGATAAAATATTTTTTATTTTTTTAGTTATATCTACCTTATCTATAAAGGCACAGGGAGATGTTGACCCTTTTGATATGTACGGTCCTCCTGGAACAGAATATACCACTCTAGCCGAAGCATTAAAAGATTCTAAAACTGCTTATAAAGTAAAAGTTGATAATCAGATTATTGACGCCAAAATGCTTCCTAAATTGGGAAGATTGATTAATGTTCAGTCTTTACAGCTTACTAGCAACGGCATTACTCAATTACCAGTTGAGTTGAAAGAACTTAAAAATTTATTATATTTTGCCTCAATCGGTAACGAAATTACCTCGTTGTCAAATGATATTGGTAAGTTAGAGCAGCTTACCGAATTGCATCTTCATGGTGTGAAGCTGGATTCTTTACCTTCGGATATAGCCTATTTGAGTCGTTTAAAAGCATTGGAAATTCAAAACAACAAAAAAGATGTTTTTTATTTCCCCAATACCTTTGGTTATTTGCCTAACCTGAATAGTTTATTATTATTTAATACCAAATTAGATACATTGCCCGCTACTTTTTCTGAATTACGAAAATTAAAAAGTTTAACAATGGTTATGTGTGGATTAAAAAAAATCCCTCCACCAGTAACAAAAATAGCATCTCTAGAGATTTTGGTGTTAGATAATAATAGTCTTACAGAATTGCCAAAAGGTGTTTACAAATTAAAAAGTCTTAAATATTTATCGCTTAAAAGTAATAAACTTTCAAGTATTGCGGATGAGGTATGTATGCTTAAAAACTTGGAAGTGCTTGATTTGAGAGGGAATTATTTTAAGGAATATAATATCGCCATCTTAAAAGTACTTTTACCTAAGTGCAGAATTTTATATTAAAAATACTCCCTTTTACCTAAGGATAAAATTCATACGCTCCCAAATCGGGTAGAGATGTAGTATTGGCATTTGGACGAATTTGATTCTTTAAATCTTTGATATACGGAGTGGTATAACCTTTATCTATTGCAAAAGAGGATGCTTTTAATTGATAATTATTGCCTATTACATCTTCAAAATCAGGATTAAAATTTGCGTATACTTTTTTGAAATGAAGCCCATCATTATTGGTATTCAAACTTGTTTTTAGTAAACAATTTTCAAATTTATATGCAAATTTCCCTCCATAAGAGGATGAGTCTAAACCTATTTCCTCCGCAATATTTCCATACAAAATGCAATTACCAAAATAAGCGCTATCCAAACCTACAACGTAGTTATTGCCTGAAATATAATAATTGTTTAGTTGTAAAAGAGGTGTTGTGCGGTTGTTTTGTTGCCAATAATTTGCAAAAGTACAATTATCAAATCTGTATTTCCCCGCTGCTATGGCAGCTACATATTGCCCACAATTTGCAAAAATGCAATTATAGCTTCTTATATGTGAACCTCTGGCATATATAGCGGCTGCCGACATGTTTTTAATGATTGTATTGTTTATATTTAGTAAAGGTTGTCCCACAACTCCAAGACTGTCGGCTTGCACTCCTATACTTCCATTTTTAATGATTGCCCAGTTGATAGCATTGTTTTTACTTCCATTCATCATCCATATTTTACCCCACTGTCCTGGTATCTCCTTGTACTCACTTTCCAAGCGAGCACCTTGAATTATAACTTCGTTTCCATCTGCTCCATTTATCTGTAAGCTACCATCTTTAAAAACCCAAATAACGGCACCTCGATTCAGGTAAACTTTAGTTCCTGGATTCATTGTTAAAATGCTATCGGAATCAATTACAGCGTATCCAAATATTAAATGAGGTTTATCATTTGTCCAAGGTGTGCTGCATGATAGAACGGAATAAGGTGGCAAACCGTTAATCGGAAATTTATTGGGCTTATGTAAATAAACATCTTGCCCTACAGCAGTTAGTTTTATATCCTGAATATTTCCATTGGTTTCAAAAATAATAGAATCTTTTATCAATAAAGGAGAGTTAATGCCGTTGGGATTAACGGTAACCTGAACAAACACAAATAAACTATCATTAGCCAAAATTTCTATATCCTTAAGTGAGGAGCCAGAAGTACCATCAACATTTAGTCGGAATTGAGACGTAGTTCCTGTGGCTAAATATATTTTTGAAACATTTATTTTTTGGCTATGACGGTTGTATATTTTAAAAACTTTGGTAGTAGCGCCTATTGTAGTAAAAACAGTGTCAAATAATACTGAATCAGTAGAAAAATCAATCTTTGCAGAGTTATCCTTTATTATTTCATCCTTTTTACAGGAAGAGATTATTACGAAAAGTAGTAATGTACTATAACTAAAAAATTGAATAAGCTTCATGTTGCAAATATAGCATATCAATTTATCAATAAAAAGGCTTAAATTTGTTAAAAACTGATTTTAAAATTGTTTTGGTACAGTATGTTAACATTCAAAATATTTAATTTTAGGTAATGTTTTAAAATATTGATTTTGTTTTAAATTAATAAATATTGTCTGTATTACGCAGAATCATTATATATGAGTAAACATATACGATTTTTTTATATCTATTTGTTGCTATTTAGTTTGAATATTTCTTTTTTAAATGCTCAAACAAACTTTGCATCAGAGGAAGAATTAAAAAAAGAAGCTGCCAAGCTTTTTGATGAAAATGAATTTGAGAACGCTGCGCCATTATACTCGCAATTACTGAGTAATTACCTTAAAGATGCCAATTATAATTACCGTTTAGGAGTATGTTTGCTATTTACTAGTGAAGATAAAGAACAAGTACTTAAATATTTAGAATTTGCGGCAAGTAAACCTGATATTGAAAAGGAAGTTCATTATTATTTAGGCAGAGCTTATCATTTGAATTATATGTTTGACGAAGCTATAGCGGAATACCATGCTTATGTTAAAGTTGCATCTGCAAAAAATATTGAAAAATTCCAGGTGCATCGTCAGGCTGAAATGTGTGTGAATGGTAAAAAATTGTTAAATAGCCTGTCCGATTTAGTAGTTATTGAGAAGAAAGATATGAATAAGGAGGATTTTTTTCGTGCTTATGATATTTCGGGAATAGGAGGTAAGTTATTAGTTAAACCTGATGAAAAGGAATTTAAAACGACCATTGATAAAAAAAAGAAAGAACAATCGATTATTTATTTGGCTAAAGATAAAAGTCAAATCTATTTTTCGAGTTACGGATTAGACCCTATAAATGGGAAAGATATTTATGTAATAAAAAAGACAGCATCTGGCGAATGGGGTAAACCTTTAGCTATTGGGAATACGGTGAATACTAAATATGATGAAGATTACCCTTTTCTTCATCCAAACGGAAAAGTTTTATATTTCAGTTCCAAAGGTCAAAACTCTATGGGAGGCTATGATATTTTTAAATCTAAATTTAACGAAATAACAAATGCTTGGAGTGTTCCAGAAAATCTTGGATTTCCAGTAAATACTCCTGATGATGATATTTTATACGTTACTGATTCTGCGGAAAAAGAAGCTTACTTTTCTTCTGCAAGATTTAGTAAAATTGGGGAAATTTCGGTTTATCATATAAATGTAGATCGTAAGCCAATCGACTTGGTAGTAGTAAAAGGTAATGTTAAAAAAAATCGAAATAATCAGGCACTTGACGTAAAAATAACTGTTAAAAATTTAGCCACTAATACTATACATGGCATTTATAATTCAAGTGCTGTTGATGGCTCATATTTGTTGGATTTACCTAATGGTGGAAGTTTTTCCTTTACGGTAGAATCAGCGGCATTTCCAACTCAAACTGATGTTGTTGTTGTTCCTGTACAATATAAGTTTAAACCAATGAAGCAGGAAATTTTATTCGACTTGGTTACAGGAAGCTTAAAAATTTCAAATAATTTTAATGAAACAAGTGAAGATGAAAATTATTTACTGGCACTTAATTATATAAAAAGCAAATCAAAAATGGATGTTTCAATTGTTGATATGACACAATTGGATACTGTGAAACAAGAAACCCCAACAGAACTTATTACAACAAATCAAACAAAAAAAGATACTGTTTTAAGAGATAATAAATTAAGTAATGATGATATTGTAAAAATTGCTTATGAAGATGCAAAGGATGTGGATGTTGAGGCTAAAGAAATGCGTAAACAGGCAGATATAGCATTAAGTTTAGCTAATCAAAAAAATGAATTAGCCCAAAATAAAGTGAAAGAATCATCCGCTTTTATGGCAGAAGCTAAAGGAACTGTTGATGTTGCAAAGAAAGAAGAACTGTTTGATAAATCAGAAGCAGCATCCGCGGAAGCAAAACAACTGAATCAGGAAACGGTTATAGCATTTAATCTTGCTAAAAAATTAGATGCTAATGCGTCTAAAAAACAAGAAGAAGCAGATATTTCTCAAGAGTATGCAAAAAGTTTGCAGGCATCTGTAAAGTCTGGAAACTCAGCGGTAGCATTAGCAAAAGTGGAAGAACAAGAGAGAAAATTAGAGGAGTTGAGTCAAGCAAACGCTGGAACATCTTCAATATCTAGTAGTTTAAAAGCGGATGCAGATGCCAAACAACGTGAGTTAAATAAAGTAATAGCTACAACTACGGAGATAAAACAAGAGATTATTGATAATGAAACGGTTATGGGTAACCTAAAATCTGATCTTGCAAAAACTAAAAATGAAGAATTAAAACAAGGGTTAATAAATCAAATAGCAGAGTTGAACCAGGAGAATAGCGATAAAAAAGTTGAAATAAAACAAAATGATGAAAAGGTAGCTAAACTTCAAAAAGAATACGATGGTATTTTAAACGAAACGGCTTTGGTTAATACTGTTATCAATCAATCTAAAACAGGGGCAAGCGAAACAGCATCAGCAAGTGTAGTTGCAATAGATAAAAATAAATTGGAGCAACAAGTAAATAATATTGAAACTAAAAATGGTGAAACTAAAAATAATATTGCAGTGAACTCGCCCGTTATAATTTCTAATAAAGACGGTTCAAAAAATACACAGTCTGTAATTTCAGAAAAAGGATTAGCAAAACCTCAAGATAGTAGTGTAGCGGTTAAATCTGTAAAAAAAATAGATATTGTTAAACAAGATAATACGATAGAAACGAAATTGGATAAACCGACTATTGTAAAAAATGATTCTTTCAAATCTGATGATAAACAGGTTGTTGAAGGAAGTAAAGCGGCGGATACTGTAAGTACGACTAAATCAGGTAATTTTAATTCCTCGAATGTTCCGTCAGAAAAAACACAACCTGTACTGGCAAGCAATTCAGAGAAAAAAAACACTTTTATTTCCAATGAAGTAGCGAGGGATACAAGTATTAAAAAAGCCTCAACAATTTCTGAAACAAGAACAGATACAGTAAAAACCAATACAATACCTAAAGGGATCTCAATAGCATCAGTTAATTCAATTTTAACCGAACCTGCTAAAGAAGGAACTGTTGAAACAAAATTGGATACCTTAAAAAAAGAAACAAAAGGTGTAGTAAGTATAACAACGCTTACCGAATCAGCTATTTCTCCAGTTAAAATAAAAAACGAAACTTCGCCAATTGTTAAAAAAGATACAATAGCTTTCGTTGTTTCAAATCAAATTATCGGCAAACAACCTACTAAACAAAATTCAGAACCCATCGCTGTCGTTTCCCCTGTTTCAAAAACTGAAACTAATACGATAATTGAAAACAAACAAAAAAGTATTCAGCCTGAAAAACCTGCGGTAGTGGCAAATACAACAATTGTTGTTGATAAAGTGGATAAATCAAATTTGCTTAATTCAGGTTCTGAAATAAATAATTTAAAAACAAAAGAAGAATCTTTTGCTGTCATAAATAAGAAAAAAGAAACAGAATATCTTGAAACAGATAAAATTAGAGATCCTGTAAATCGTGAAATGGCTAAAACCGAAGTGCTTCAAAAATGGGCTAAAGCTATTGATGATGATATTATTAGACTTCAGCAGCAGTATGATACAACAAGAGATGACACTAAAAAGGAATTGATTTTAAATCAATTGAATGAGGCTAGAACAAATTCTAGTGAAAAACATACGATGGCTAACATTAGTAAACAATCCGTTGGTGAACTAAAACAACAATCTTTAGCATCAATAGCAACTGAAAGTTCAACACAAAAAGCATTACCCATTGTTGTAGCTAAGCCTACAACACCAACTGTTGTCGAATCTCCTTCACCAAAACCTATTGCAAAAGAACGAGCTGTAACTTCAGCTATAGAAACACCTGAAAAAAGGCTATTATCAGTTGATACCCCAGCAAAAACTCCCACTTTAGTTACTAATAAAACTAAATTGTTAGTTAATTTATCAAGTAAGGTTGTTGCATATACACCTTCACTTGTAAGTCAAGGTAAACAACAACAACAACAACAACAACAGCAACAACAGCAACAACAACAGCAAACTAGCACTATTCTTTCTTTGCGTTCGGATGAGTTATTTGAGCAAAAATATTTTCCAGTTTATTCGGCAGAAAAACCTATTCCAATTAATAATAAATTGCCTGAAGGTTTAATTTATAAAGTTCAAATTGGAGCATTTCGTAAACCAATTCCTCAGGATTTATTTGTAGGTATTACGCCTATTACAGGAGAAACAACTCCTCAAGGTTATATAAGATATACCGCTGGGATATTCAAAAATTATGCAACAGCCGACAATATTAAAATTCAAATTAAAAAATTAGGTTATAAAGATGCTTTTGTTGTTGCATTTTTGAATGGGAAACGTATTTCTATAAAAGAAGCTTCAGCTATATCTGGTGAAGTAATTACAGAAAAGTCTGATATTGCATCAATAAATATTGCTGATTTGCAAAAACAAATTACAGCTATATCAATTGAAAAAAAATCACAGCCTATTACAGAAGAGGCTAAAAAAGCAACCTTAGTTACAGAAAGTGTTAAATCTATTGGAGGGTTGTTTTATACTGTACAGGTTGGGGTGTTTGCCAATAATATTCTTTCTGATAAACTTTTTAATGTTCAGCCATTATATACCGAAACTGCACCAAACGGGAATGTTAGATACAATGTTGGAATTTATAATAATCTTACAACTGCGGCAGAAGCAAAATTTATGACGATAGATGTGGGCTTAAAGGATTCTTACGTTACTGCATATTTTAATGGAAAACGTGTTTCGATGAAAGAAGCTGCAATACAACATGACTTAAATGGAGACAAGGTTTTTTCTACTGATCCCAATATTAATATTTTGCCATATTTTGGATTAGCCAAAAAGACTATTGCTTTAGATAAAATTGCGACGGAACAAATATCCCAACAAAATTTGAATCCAAAAACAGAAATTCCTCTGGAGAAAAATGCATTATCAATTTCCGATTCATCTGGTAAAGTAGTATCTTCAACAACTGAAAAACAATCAGAAAATAGTAGCGGTAAAAATTTTTCACCCACATTTGCATCTGATATAGTATTTAAAATACAATTAGGAGCATTTAAAAATGAAGTACCTTTGGAAATTGTAAATCAATTTTTAAAAATTTCAAAGTTAGGGGTCGAAAATCATAAAGAGTTAAATGGCTTAACTATATTTACAGCAGGAGATTTTAAAACATATAGTGAAGCCAGTAAAGTAAAACAGGAAGTAATTGCGAATAATTTTAAAGATGCGTTTATAGTCGTTTATCGAAATGGTAAAAAAATATCAATGGAAGAAGCAAAAATAGAGTACTAATAAATTGGTGCTTTTTTTGTTAAGTTTAAAATAGAAAAACAAAAAGTGTAAAAATGAAAACAGAAAACATTAACAATAAACACATTCAAACATCGTCGGATACACTGTTGGAATTGGAAGAGGTAGTTGTTACCGACAAACAACTTATACTTTACGATGATCCATACAATACTTTTGAGTTTGTAATTCAATCTTTGATAAAGGTATGCAAACACGATGGTATTCAAGCGGAACAATGTACCTTTCTTGTACACCACACAGGTAAATGTTCTGTAAAAAAAGGAAGTTACGAAACTCTTAAGCCATTATGTACGGCACTTTTAGAAAGAGGGTTGACTGCCGAGATAATATAAATTAAAATTTACAATTCATTAAAATAAATATGAAAAAGAAAACTGCTTTAATTGGGGTATTGGTTCTCACCTTAGTTGCTTGTCAGAAAGTGCCAATTACTGGTCGTAGGCAAGTAAGCTTGATTCCAGAGTCGGAAATGATAGGAATGAGCTTAACAAGTTATAAAGATTTTTTAACCAAAACCCCACCTGTTGCTACCAATGATGCTAATTCACAAATGGTAAAAAGAGTTGGTACAAATATAGCTCAGGCGGTAGATATATATATGAAACAACAAGGACTTTCATCTAGATTGGCTGGATATAAATGGGAGTTTAATTTAGTAAACGATAATTCAGTAAATGCATGGTGTATGCCCGGAGGTAAAGTTGTTGTATATACAGGTTTGTTACCTGTTACACAAAACGAAACTGCATTAGCTTGCGTGCTTGGTCATGAAATAGCACATGCGGTTGCTCGTCATGGAAATGAACGTATGAGTCAAGGATTAGTTGTTCAAGCTGGAGGGATAGCTTTAAATGTTGCGCTTTCTCAAAAAACACAATTAACTAGAGATTTATTTGCTCAGTCTTATGGAATTACATCTCAATTAGGTATGCTTAAATATTCACGTGTTCATGAAAGCGAAGCGGATAAAATGGGACTTGTATTTATGGCTATAGCGGGCTATAATCCTCAGGAGGCTGTTTCTTTTTGGGAAAGAATGGCAAAATCAAGTACAGGAAATAAACCAAATGAACTATTAAGTACACACCCAAGTGACCAAACTAGAATAGCTGATATAAAAGCCTTTTTACCGCAAGCAATGAAATATTATAACACTAAAAAGTAAAAATTAAATTTTTGAATACACTATCCATTCCTTTTGAAAACTGAATGTATTCAATATAATCCAGTTTTTAGGAATGCAACAAAATATCTATACATCAATACTCGATAGCAAAACTAAAAACGAAAAACTATTTGCTGTTTTAGTTGATCCCGATAAATTTGATTCCCAAAAAATTGTATCCGTTTGTGATTCAGGAAATGTTGATTTTATTATGGTAGGAGGAAGTATCATTACTAATGGTAATTTTGAGGAATGTGTTCTAACCATTAAAAAATTGACCAAAATTCCTGTCGTAATTTTCCCTGGGAATAGCATGCAAATTAGCAAAAATGCAGATGCTATATTACTACTTTCTTTGATTTCTGGACGTAATCCCGAAATGCTTATCGGTAACCATGTGCTTGCTGCAGCTAAATTAAAAACCAGCAAATTAGAAATATTGCCTACCGGTTATATGCTTATCGAAAGTGGTAAACAAACCTCCGCTTTGTATATGAGTAATTCCAATCCTATACCGTCTGATAAAGACGATATTGCAATGGCTACAGCAATGGCAGGCGAAATGTTGGGCTTAAAATTATTGTATTTGGATGCAGGCAGTGGAGCTTTAAATGGAGTAAGTAAAAGTATGATTAATAAGGTAAGTTTAAATACATCTATTCCATTAATTGTTGGGGGGGGGATTAATAGTGCCGAAAAGGCTATATTAGCATGTAAGGCTGGAGCTGATATGGTTGTTGTTGGTAATGCCATTGAAAAAGATTTAAGCCTAATAAAAAAAATATCGAAAGCCGTTCATTCCTTTTAATGTAAACTATATAAATTTAGATGAAATTAATTATTATTTCTAGTTCTGTACATATCGAAAACGAAGCACAAATAGTTACCAAGCTGTTTGAGGCGGGATTAGAAACATTTCATTTACGCAAACTCGCATGGTCTACTCAAAAAATGAAGGAATTTATTAATCAAATTCCGGAACATTTTCATGATAGAATATTCATTCATTCCCACCATAATTTAGCAGATAAGTTTAAGTTAGGTGGCATTCATTTAACATCTACTCATAAAAAAAGAAAATTACAAACTTGGTTAATGATAAAATGGATCAAGTTAAAATTACCTCATATTAAAATTACAACATCCTTTAAAACCATCGGAAATTTGCTAGATACGGAGCACGCATACGATTATTCCTATGTTTTTTTAAGCCCGGTATTTGATAGTGTTTTAAGTAAATTTCAAAGTGGATTTACCGAACATAGTTTACATTCAGCGCTGAATAAAACTAAATTGAATGTTATTGCCAGAGGTGGGGTTGATATAACATCAATTGAAAAAGCAAATAAAACTAATTTCAAGGGCTTGGCTTTTTATAGTTCTATTTGGAAAACAAAAGACCCTGTTACGGAGTTTAATAAGATAGTTGAAAAGTTTCAGGATTTAAGTATTTCTATTGAGTAGTTGATTACATTAAAACATTATCCCAATCTTTCCAAACCGCTTCGTAACCATTTGATTTGATAACATCTTCTATCTCTTTTGGGCTTCTTTCGTCACTTATTTCAAACTGCTCCAAGGATTCCTTCTCAACAGCATACCCTCCCGGATTGGTTTTAGAGCCTGCACTCATAGAAGTTATTCCTAATTTGATAATATTATTGCGAAAAATTTCATTTTCACGTGTTGAAATAGATAATTCTATTTCCTCGTTAAAGATTCGATACGCACAAATAAGCTGAACCAATTCTTTGTCATTCATAATTACTTTGGGTTCAATAATCCCTTCTGCCGGACGAAGCCGTGGAAATGAAATAGAATATTTTGTGCGCCAATATTTTTTCTCCAAATAATTCAAATGCAAAGCAGTAAAAAATGAATCAGTGCGCCAATCCTCCAAACCTATAAGAGTTCCTAATCCTATTTTATAAATATTTGCTCTTCCAAGTCTATCAGGTGTTTCAAGGCGGTAATTGAAATTAGATTTTTTTCCTTTGGGATGATGGATTTTATAATCTTCTTTATGATACGTTTCCTGATAAACTAAAACAGTATTTAAACCTTCGGTAATTAACTCTTCATATTCATGTTGATCGAGTGGTTGTACTTCAATAGAAATAAGCGAAAAATGTGGGCGTATCAATCTAATCGCATTTTTCAGGTAAGGTACTCCAACCGTTTGATTGGCTTCACCTGTTACTAGTAATACGTGTTCGTAGCCCAATGCTTTTATAGCTTCAACTTCTTTTAAAATCTCAGCATCGGTTAATGTTTTTCGTTTTAGTTTATTATCAAAACTAAAACCGCAATATGTACAGATATTCTGACATTCGTTGGAAAGATAAAGTGGCACATACATTTGAATTGTTTTACCAAAACGTTTTTGTGTCAATTGCTGACTCAACCTCGCCATTGGTTCTAAATACGCCGCTGCAGCTGGAGATATCAATGCCTTAAAATCTTCCAAATCACGTTTGGAAGTTTTGTTCAAAGCTTGCTCTACCTCTATTTTTGTTTTGGAGTAAATGCTTTGTTTAGTTTGCTCCCAATTATATGTATTGAATAGTTCTGTAAACATTATTTTAATTAACTATTTAAAAACGATGTTAATGGACTGCTTGCTTCCGCATAGTTCGTTGGTTTTGCCAGTTTTGCTTCAAAAGCCATTCTTCCTGCCTCAACAGCCATTTTAAAAGCCATAGCCATTTGTATCGGGTTTTCAGAAACGGCAATCGCAGTATTTACTAATACTGCATCAGCTCCCATTTCCATTGCTTCAGCGGCATGTGATGGCGCACCAATTCCCGCATCCACAATTACCGGAACGTTGCTTTGATCAATTATTATTTCTAAAAATCGTTTGGTTTGCAAACCGCTATTACTACCAATTGGCGAACCTAATGGCATAACAGCTGCAACGCCTGCATTTTCCAAATGTTTACACAACACAGGATCGGCATGAATGTAGGGTAATATGATAAAACCTAATTTCGACAGCTCTTCCGCAGCTTTTAATGTTTCAATAGGATCAGGCAAAAGATATTTAGGGTCGGGATGAATTTCAAGCTTTAGCCAATTAGTTTCTAAAGCTTCGCGCGATAATTGTGCTGCAAATACAGCTTCTTTAGCTGTACGTACACCTGAAGTATTGGGTAATAAATTAAACTGAGGATGATACAGGTGTTTTAAAATATCATCTTCGTTATTATTCATATCCACACGTTTAAGTGCAACAGTAACTAATTCCGAACCTGAAGCTAACAAAGCCTCTTCCATCAACTTTGATGAACTGAATTTCCCCGTTCCTGTAAATAAACGGGAGTTAAATTCTTTATCGCCAATCTTTAATTTTTTCATTTTTTCTCAAATCCAATTTTAACTTTACTTTTAAATCTTTTAGCTGTCTCAAACATATTCGGTGTTAAACTTATGGCAGAAGCTACAGCAATGCCATAAACACCTGTTTCAGCTATTGATTTTATATCTTCAATTTTAATTCCTCCAATTGCAATAATTGGAATTGATATTCCGTTTTTTTTGCATTGCTCCGTAATATTTTTGTATCCTTCGAGTCCTAATACCGGACTTAAATTTTCTTTGGTAGAAGTAAATCTAAAAGGACCTAAGCCAATGTAATTAACTCCAGCATCGTTCAAATATTCAATCTCTTCAAATGAGTTTGCTGTACCTCCAATAATGGCTGTACCTCCAAGTTCTTGACGCGCTTCACGCGGACTCATATCCGTTTTTCCTAAATGAACTCCATCCGCTTTTATAGCTTTTGCAATTCCAACGTTATCATTAATAATTAGCTTAGCGTGGTATTTTCTACATATCATTTCTGTTTTATGAGCAATATCCAGCCATTCGTTATACGATTTATTCTTAACACGCAGCTGAATCCAATCAATACCTGCGATACACGCGTTTAAGGCTAGTTCTTGATGGGGAACACCTTCAACATCCTGAGTAATATAATGTAAATGAGCTATCATTTAATGGAACACGGATTAGACGAATTGAACGAATTCTCGCGGATCTTTTTTAATTTTCTGTTATTTGTTTAATGTTGGAATATTTATCGTTGGTAAATATTTTTCTTCTGAATTCCGGCTTTTTACCAAAATTCAGGAGCAATCCTACTTCTATTTTAGTTGCTTTCAGATAATTTAATAATTGAACTTCGTGCTCTTCCAAAATAGTTCCTGTAGCTTTTAATTCAATTACGACTTCATTGTCAACAATAATATCCGCATAATATTCACCTACTAAAGCATCTTCATAATAAACTTCAATTAGCTTTTGTTTTTCACATGAAAATCCCATTGAAATAAGTTCTTTCATCATTGCATTTTCATATACTTTTTCCAAAAATCCGTACCCCAAAGTATTATACACTTTATAATAAGCCTGAATTATTTTTTGAGTAGATTCTTCTAATAACATACGCTTAATAAATTCTTCTAATTTGTTTCTATTTTTTAATCCTTTGAAATTCATCCGCGTAAATTCGCCTAATTCGTCCAATCCGCGTTCTATCTTTTAATCAATTCTTAAAATATACCAGTGATCATTCGTTCTATTCGTCCAATCCGCGTTCTACTATATTTTATGATACCCTAATAATGTATCATTACTCAATAAAAACTCAGTAATATATTTCTTTGCTTCCCAACAAGCTTCTTCTAACGTAAATCCTTTTGCTAAATTGGCTGTAATAGCTGACGACAAAACACATCCAGAGCCATGTTTAGCATATACGATACCTGCTGTTGTAGGAAATAGAATTTCATTTTTATCTTTTGTAAATAAATAATCAACTCCAGTTTTTTCTTCATTATGTCCACCTTTTAAATACACATTGCAAAAACTACTCAAATATTTTACATTTTCTTGCTCATCGTTGTTTGTCCCCAAAACCTTTGCTTCAGGAATATTGGGTGTAATTAAATACAATTGGGTACAAATTGCTTCCAGTAAATTTTGATTTTCAATAGAATAAAATTTAAACCCTGCGCTTGCTTTTAAAATAGGATCCCAGATTATTTTTACATTCGTACAACTTGATCTTAAATAAGAAATAAGCTGATATAATATCTCTAAATTTTCTATCAATCCAATCTTAATATATTCAAAACCAAATCGTTTTTGTAGCACTTCTATTTGTTCAATAATCTTAGAAAGTTCTAACCATTCCACTTTTTCAAATGCAATATCATTTTGAAATGTTAATGCTGAAACAACGCCCATCCCGTTTACTTCGCAAGCTTCAAATGTCTTTACATCAGCCAATATACCAGCTCCGGCACTTGGGTCGAAACCTGCAATGCTTAAAACTGTTGGACGTATATCAGGCATGAGTACTTTTTTCAATTCTATTAAATCCACTTACAATATTTATCAATTGCTTGAATGATTCTATCGGTTTGTCCGACAGCCAAATGCTTCCCAAAAGTGCTACTCCGTCGAAACCCATTTCGGCAGCTTCAGCAATTGTATCGCTGTTAATGCCTCCAAGTGCTATTATCTCTGATGTTTTTATTCGTTCTAGCAGAAACAGTTTTAAAGTAGTTTTATCAATTGTTGTTTTGTAATTATTCTTTGAAATACTATCGAATATGGGGCTTATAAAAAGATACTTAAATATTGAATTAGCTTTTTTTATTTCTTCCAATGAATGTAAAGAAGCACTTCGTTGCATTTTTTTCGGAAAATTGTCTGAATTTGGATACGGATTTTTATATGTAAAATGCACTCCTTTTAATCCGTATTCAATTGCCAATTGATGATGGGAATGTAAAACAACCTTATTCCTATATTGTTGCGGAATTTGTTGAATGTATTCCTTTAGTTCATTGTATGTAAATTCAGGTTTTCTCAGGTGATAATATTCCAATCCGGTTTCGAACAAGGCATTCAAAATAGAATGTTCCTCATTCAAATTAATAGGATTGGATATTACAATTAATTTCATTTTACGAATATATTTCACTTCCTGAATTCACGAACTCTGCGGCTTTTTCTTCCATTCCTTTTTCTAAAGCAGAGTCGGCTACAACACCCATTTTTTCGGCATATTCACGAACATCTTCTGTGATTTTCATAGAACAGAAGTGAGGGCCGCACATGGAGCAAAAGTGTGCTATTTTAGCACCATCAGCAGGCAATGTTTCATCGTGGTATTCTTTTGCGGTATCGGGGTCTAATGATAAATTAAATTGATCTTCCCAACGGAATTCAAAACGTGCCTTGCTTAAAGCGTTGTCGCGTATTTGCGCTCCGGGATGCCCTTTTGCAAGGTCGGCAGCGTGTGCAGCAATTTTATAAGTGATTACACCGTCTTTTACATCTTTTTTATTAGGTAATCCTAAATGCTCCTTAGGTGTTACGTAGCACAACATGGCGCAACCAAACCACCCAATCATAGCAGCTCCAATACCCGATGTAATATGGTCGTAACCTGGTGCAATATCAGTTGTAAGAGGACCTAATGTATAAAATGGTGCCTCATCACATTCCTTTAATTGTTTTTCCATGTTTACTTTTATAAGGTGCATAGGAACGTGTCCTGGACCTTCTATCATGGTTTGTATATCATGTTTCCAAGCTATTTTAGTAAGTTCTCCCAATGTTTCCAATTCGCCAAACTGTGCAGCATCATTGGCATCGGCAATAGAGCCCGGACGCAAACCATCTCCCAACGAAAAAGCGACATCATAAGCTTTCATAATTTCGCAAATTTCCTCAAAATGTGTGTATAAAAAATTCTCTTTGTGATGCGCCAAACACCATTTTGCCATGATAGACCCACCTCTGGAAACAATTCCTGTTACTCGTTTTGCGGTTAATGGAACGTAACGTAATAAAACACCTGCGTGTATAGTAAAGTAGTCGACACCTTGTTCAGCTTGTTCTATTAACGTATCTCTAAAAATTTCCCAGGTAAGGTCTTCTGCTTTACCATTCACTTTTTCTAATGCCTGATAAATAGGAACAGTACCTATTGGCACAGGAGAATTGCGCAAAATCCATTCGCGAGTTTCATGAATATTTTTCCCTGTTGACAAATCCATAATGGTATCGGCACCCCAACGGCAAGCCCATACTGCTTTTTCAACTTCCTCTTCAATACTGGATGTAACGGCAGAATTACCAATATTGGCATTTATTTTCACCAAAAAATTACGCCCAATAATCATCGGTTCGCTTTCGGGGTGATTAATATTATTAGGGATGATGGCTCGCCCCTTTGCAATTTCATCTCGTACAAATTCTGGAGTAATATGGCTTTTGGGAGTGTTGGCGCCAAAACTATTTCCAGGATGTTGATGCCCTAAAGAATTCATCTTATCAATCATCTGATTTTCACGAATGGCAATGTATTCCATTTCGGGAGTAATAATTCCTTTTTTGGCATAGTGCATCTGACTCACATTATGTCCTGCTTTTGCACGCAAAGGCTTTTGGATATGCTGAAAACGTAAGTGGTCAATATCACTTTTCAACAAACGTTCTTTCCCGTATCGGCTGCTGATATCAGACAACTGTTCAACATCACCACGTTGTAATATCCATTTTTCGCGCAAGCGTTCTAAACCTTTTTTCACATCTATTGTAACGTTAGCATCAGTATATGGACCACTTGTATCATATACCACAACAGGGGCGTTTTTCACAACCGGCTTGCCGTGAGCCTTGGTATCAGATAGGGTAATTTCACGCATCGCCACTTGAATATCGTGCAACTCTCCTTTTATAAATATTTTTTTTGAACTCGGAAAAGGTGTTGTTGAAATACTTTTATCTGTTGGTAATTGTTCTTCTTTTTTCATTTATTTTAGTTCAAAGTTTAAAGTTTTTATAGTTCAAAGTTATATAGTTCAAAGTTTAAAGTTCTGCTTTTGCATTTTGCAAAGTTTATTTTTCGTCCAAAGGTTTTGTATCCCAAACTTTGAACTTTATAACTTTAAACTTTGAACTAATTTAGCCTCCCTGTGTTGCAGTAATTAAAAGCAGTTTATCATTATCTCTTATTTGAAAATTTGTCCATTGGGAGCGGGGAATAACTTTGCTGTTAACAGCCACAGCCACTCCTTTTTTTACTTCCATTTTTAAACAATTAAACAAATCGTTAAGCGATTGTTCTTGCTCTAAAACATGGGCATTGTCGTTAATGTAAATCATATTAAATCAATTAAAATTTACAAAACTATAGGGGAGAAATAGTGCAGCCGGAAAGGATTAAGGATTTGTATATCCTTGCATCTTATTTCCTACGGCAGCATTACCTGCATCAGGTAAAGGGTATAATCTCAGACTTTGAATTTTATTCAAAGACACCCCTATAAGTTTTATGATTACAAAGTTATTATTTTTTTAAGGGAAAGTATGGATTGTTAATATCTTCCATTTGAATGTTAACATTGAAAAAAATCAACAACGTTTAAGGTTTAGTAAAACAGGCAATTTCTGCATCTAAATTTATATACTTATAGTCCTTGTTTAGCGTGAGGCATCTTGCTAAATACGTTGCTTTAAATCGTTGATAAGCTTCCGTATCTTTATTAAATGGCCTATGCTCTTTTGCAGTAATAATATCTTTTATTTTCTCGAAAATGTTTTTAGTTTCTTGATCAAAAACGGCATCCATTAATTTTTCAAAAACATAATCGATAGCTTGTTCATTGGGGTGAACAAGGTCTGATTTGTAAAAACGATAATCCCGAAGATCATCAATTACCAATTCATAAGCCGGAAAATAAAATGTGTTATTATTTTCAGCAATCAGGTTGTGAACAGCTTCAATTAAGCGGGCTTTGCTAATGTTGTTCTCTACAACTCCATCGCGAATGTATCGTACCGGACTAACAGTAAATACAACCTTTAAGTTATTGTTTATTGCTGTTAGTTCTTTTAGCAATTTTGTATAGTCACTCATTATTTCAGCAACTGTTAATAGTTTTTTTGTAAATTCTTTTTGAGGTATTTTATGACAATTACCAACCAATTCCCCTGTGCTGTTTAGTTGATAAACAAAAGCAGAGCCAAAGGTGATAAATAGCCATTCGGTTTGTTGAAGCTTTTGATGTCCGTTTATAATGCTATTATTAATTTCAGTCAAACATTGTACTTTATCAGGTTTTGAAAACCTACTGTGATGTTCCCAACTGTTCCAGCAATCGTTTGCAAAAACAAGTTGACTGTCATTCATTGCTTTATTATGGATAACTCTACGCAAAGCAAGCGCAATACTGGCAGGGTTATACAAAACCCCATTTGGATTCATCAGTACATTAAACTTATAATTTTCCATTGTTTGCCCAATGTTTTCAGCAAAACAGGAACCCATAAAAAAAAGCTGGTGGGAATAATGTATTTTTTTACTAAAGACCTGTATTGGAAAACGCAAGTGAAAATCCATAGTTTAGGGGAAATTATTCTATTTTTTATTGCTGACAATTACAATAGGGTGAAAAATGAACCTTGGTATGTTTTAACAACAGTTGAATTCTAGCCTGTTCCGAATCTTTAATCATAATAGCTCTTAGGTCTACAATTTTTAAAGCTGTGCAGTTTTTTATTTCATCGGGTAATTCGCCAATGTTATTATCCCAAAGGTCAAGGTTTCTCAATTTAACCAGTTTACCTATTTCCATAGGTATTCCAAACAAATCATTCTGATTGGCGTTCAAATAATAAAGATTTGAAAGATCGCCAATTGGAGCCGGTAATTCTATTAAGTGATTCTTAGATATAGCAAAATATTGAAGGTCCTTTAAAGTGCCTATTTGATAGGGAATTTCTTTAATATCATTCTTACTAAGATCCAGGTATTGCAAGTTAGTAAATTGAAATATTTCGGATGGAAATTTCTTTAGTTTATCTCTTCTCAGTACAAGTTTTATTACTTTTTGGGGTTCTTTTAAAGCTTGTTCTAAGTTGGTATAAGCTGTTAAAGTATCCAATGTTAATGAATCCAGAAGCTTATTTTGTGCAATTGATATATTGGCAACTAAAATAAGAGCTAACAATACGCAAGCAATTATTTTTGATTTAAACTTGTATGGATTAATTGCTGTCAACATTTTAATCAATAAAATAAACTAGGATTTTAATATTTTATGAGAATTTTCAGCGTCTTTCACCAATTGAACTTTCAGTTCTTCTAAATTATTGAATTTTATTTCATCCCTTAAACGTTCAATAAAATAAATAGTCAGCTCTTTGTTGTAAATATTTTCATCAAATTCAAAGATATGTACTTCAATACTTCTTCCTTTTCCATCGACGGTAGGATTGTTTCCTATACTTAACATCCCATTAAGGCTATTTCCATTGTATTTTAGTTTTACAGCATAAATTCCATCGCCGGGTATCAATTTGTATTTATCGTCTACAACAATATTAGCGGTAGGGTACCCAATGGTTCTTCCTAATTTTAATCCTTCCACTACTTTTCCATTTATAGAATAAGGATGCCCTAAAAAGCTATTTGCTGTTTTAACATCACCTGCTTTGAGTGCATTACGGGTCTTAGTAGAGCTTATTTCAATATTATCAATGTCTTGCGCAGGAATTTCTTCCACCTCAAAACCGTAAAGTGGCCCAAATTCCTTTAAATGTTCGAAAGAACCTTCGCGGTTACGCCCAAAATGGTGATTATAGCCTATTACCAAGCGCTTTGTTTTTATTTGATTTACCAAAATATTGCGAACAAATTCAACCGATGTAAGTCTAGAAAATTCCTTGGTAAAAGGGTAAATAATGAGGTGGTCAATGCCAAATTGTTCCAGTAATTCTATCTTTTCTTTTTGAGTATTTAAAAGTTCCAGTTCATTATCCTCCAGAAATAAAACCATTCTAGGGTGAGGATAAAAGGTGAGAAGTACTGTTTCACCGTTTTGTTCTTTGGCAACTTCTTTAAGTCGGGCTATAATTTTTTGATGTCCCACATGCACACCATCAAACATTCCGGTAGTTACTACAGGGTTTTTAACATCCTTGAAATCTTCAATCTTGGTGTAAACTTTCATTCTGTAAATTATCCGTTTTTATTCTTAAATAGTTGTCAAAAAATAATGTTCAATCAAAAAAATGATTGATTTGTAACTTTTTAAAATTGTTAATTATTTTCGGACTTATTAACAATTTTACATAACTACCTGAAAATCAGCATTTAAAATATAAAAAAAGGCTGTAAAAATAGCTTTAATTATCAACAGCCAAAATTAATTATAAAATTACGAACTATCGTTTTTTTTGTTGAATAAAATATACTAATTTCGCACTCAATTTTGAAAAAACAACATTTATTTTAATTTTAGAAATATAAAAAATGTCAAAACAAACTGGTAAAATCACACAAATCATTGGCCCTGTCATTGATGTAAGTTTTGAAGGTGGAGCTAAATTGCCTAACATCTTAGATGCGTTAGAGGTTATTAAACCTAATGGTCAAAAAGTTATTTTAGAAACACAAAAACACATTGGAGAAGATACTGTTCGTACCATTGCCATGGATTCCAGCGATGGTTTATACCGTGGTATTACTGTTGTAAACACTGGTGCAGGTATTACAATGCCGGTTGGTGAGCAGGTAAAAGGGCGTTTGTTTAACGTTGTTGGAGAAGCTATCGATGGTATTGGTGAAGTATCAAACGTTGGTGGTGCTCCCATTCACCGTATGCCTCCTAAATATGAAGATTTATCTACTTCAACAGAAGTATTATTTACAGGTATCAAAGTAATTGACCTTTTAGAGCCCTATGCAAAAGGTGGTAAAATTGGTTTGTTTGGTGGTGCTGGTGTTGGTAAAACCGTATTAATTATGGAGTTGATTAACAACATCGCTAAAGGATACGAAGGTTTATCTGTATTTGCCGGTGTTGGTGAGCGTACCCGTGAAGGAAATGACTTATTACGTGAGATGATTGAATCAAACGTTATTAAATATGGTGAAGAGTTTAAACATTCCATGGAAAAAGGTGGATGGGATTTAACCAAAGTTGATAAAAAAGAATTGGAAAAATCTCAGGCTACATTGGTATTCGGTCAAATGAATGAGCCTCCGGGAGCTCGTGCTCGTGTGGCTTTGTCAGGATTAACAATGGCTGAATATTTCCGTGATGGAGATGAAAAATCAGGTGGACGTGATATCTTATTTTTTATCGATAATATCTTCCGTTTTACACAAGCAGGTTCTGAGGTATCCGCGTTATTAGGCCGTATGCCATCCGCAGTAGGTTACCAACCAACACTTGCTACTGAAATGGGTTTGATGCAAGAGCGTATTACTTCCACAAAACGTGGTTCTATTACTTCGGTACAAGCGGTTTACGTTCCTGCCGATGACTTAACAGATCCGGCACCAGCCACAACTTTTGCCCACTTAGATGCTACAACTGTATTAAATCGTAAAATTGCCGAATTAGGTATTTATCCTGCTGTGGATCCATTGGATTCTACATCACGTATCTTATCTGCGGCTGTATTAGGAAACGAACACTACGGAACGGCTCAAAAAGTTAAAACAATTTTACAACGCTATAAAGAGTTACAAGACATCATTGCCATCTTAGGTATGGATGAGCTTTCGGAAGAAGATAAATTGGTTGTACACCGCGCAAGACGTGTTCAACGTTTTTTATCTCAACCATTCCACGTTGCTGAACAATTTACAGGTTTAAAAGGTGTATTTGTTTCAATTGAAGATACAATTAAAGGATTTAATATGATTTTAAATGGTGAAGTGGATCAATATCCTGAAGCAGCGTTTAACCTTGTAGGTTCTATTGAAGACGCAATTGAAAAAGGTAAGAAAATTTTAGCGGAAGCGTAATAAAGTACAAAGTACATTGTATCAAGTATTAAGAAGCTTGATTAGCAATAAGTACAATGCTTTTTACATAATACTTAATACATAATACTACATGTTTTTAGAAATAGTAACACCAGATAAAAAAGTATACAGTGGCGATGTGGAAGCAGTAAAACTTCCTGGCGCTGAAGGTTCTTTTGGTATTTTAAAAAATCACGCACCCATTATAGCTACCCTAAAAAAAGGTACAATTAAAATTACAGATGCTCAAAAGGGGATTGAAAATTTTGAGATTAACGGAGGTGTGGTAGAAGTATTAAATAATAAAATTATAGTTTTGGCTGAAAGTGTTTAGTTAAAGTTAAGGTTATAAAATCCCGTTACGTAAGTTGTTCGTAACGGGATTTTTTTTTGTAGATTAGCAGGCATTAAATTGAAATTAGCCATGAAAAAGAATACTGGAGTTTGTTTTTTATTGTTTTTTATTACCATAAATTCAAGCATTTTAAATGCTCAAAAAACAATTTCTTTTTTTGCAAAAGATGGCGTTTTGATTACTGCCGATCTTTATTTAAATAACGATACTTTGCCTTATATGATACTCTGTCATCAATCTGGTAGTAGTAGAGGAGAGTATTTAGAAACCGCAATACGTTTTTCAAAATTTGGTTATAATTGTATTGCAATAGATATGCGTTCGGGAGAAGAAATGAATAAAATTAGAAATGAAACAGCTTATAATGCCAAATCAAAAGGTAGATCAACACAATTTATAGATGCAGAGCAAGACATCAGGGCTGCTATTGATTACGCTTTTGATCTAAATCAAAAGAAAGTAGTATTGGTAGGTAGTTCGTACAGTGCTTCTTTAGTTATGAAAGTAGCTAAAAATAACAGCAGTGTAAAGGCTGTAATAGCATTTAGCCCAGGCGAATATTTTGGAAATGAATATAGTTTAAAAGATAGCATTGCCAATCTAACCAAACCTTTGTTTGTAACGTCTTCAAAAATAGAATCGCCTCAAGTGAGCGAATTAATAAAAGGTGTTAAATCTCAACAAAAGCAACAGTTTACTCCTTCCCAAAAAGGAGTAGAAGGATCTATTGCACTTTGGAAAACAACAGCCAATCGTCAAGAATATTGGATGGCGTTAATGATGTTTATGTTGAATATTAAATAAGGAGAAAAAAAGTATCTACGTTCATATATACCCACCCTTCAATTATATTTTCTCAAAACATTAAGCGGGAGTATAAAGACATTCTATTTTAATAAAATGGTTACTTGTCTGTTTTTATTTAATTTTGGAAGTGTAAAATTAGCTTTTTGTCTAACAGTTTAATTTGCAATATTAATAGCATTTATAAATAGTCTAATTTTGCACCTCTATTATTTTAAGGCAAATAAATATTCCATTGCATAACTCGTAATTTTTTTATAATGAAAAAAAATAATTTATCAATTCTTTTTTTAGGCGTTTTTACCTTTATGTGTTCTCTAAAGGTTTTTTCTGATGGAACAAAACAAGCATCTCCTACTAATAGTTCGGATGGGGCGGCTTTGTTTATTGCTCCCGATTTATCATCAGGAAATTATTTAGGAGCAGCTAATGAGCAGCGAATACGATTCACAATTACAGATAATATAAAAGAAAATTTATATTTTGGTTTTCAACCAAGAGCGTATGGTTCTGGAACAAATGCTATTGTTAATAATGTGTATTACAGGATATACGATCAAAATGGAAATCAAATAGTTGGTGCTACACAAATTCCTAGTAGTTCTGCACAAGGTTATATAAATACATATACCGAAGCAATTGCAGGACCCAATATAGGCGGTGCTACACCAACAGGATACAATCCATTTGTATTTAACCCAACTACAAATGGTGATTTTTATATTGAAATTTATAGAAGTACTAATAGTGGAGGAGCGATAGATAATAGTGCTAACAATGGTCGTGTTCAGTTTCCGTTTTTTGATTTTACTGTAGCAACCTCAACCAATGTTCATTATCCAGGTAAGGTTTGGTCCAGAAAATGGTCATTTGCAACCTGCAACTTAACTTCTGGAAATTTTGAAAATGTAATTACATCGTCATTTACAGGCGATTTTTATGGATACACACCAGATAAATTTATAGTGCAATTGCAGTTTCAAAGTGGTTTTAAACCACTTGCATACCAATTGGCCATGAATTTTACAGGACCAGGTACATCTGGAAATTTTGTGAATGATCGCTTATCGGCCAACAATACTACACCAGTTTTATCTAATGGTTATCAGGTATTTTTAACCAATCCCGATAGCATAGCTTTCCCAAATGGGATAGTTGGGTCAAGTACTTTTTCGAGTGGTATTTATGGATGCCCAGGAGCCTATTTTATACCTTATTATGTAACAGCAGCTGGAGATGTAGCTATTTTATTAGACTTAAATGGTACTACAGGCTACCAATCTGGTACGGCCGATCGTATTTTGGAAGCGTATGGCGTTACAGCAGGAAACAAGGTAATGGCGTGGAATGGTTTGGATGGATTAGGAGCTGCCGTGCCAGTTAGTTTTACGGCAAAAGTAACAGTTACATTGTTTCAGGGACGCACCAATATTCCCATGCTTGATGCCGAACAAAATATTAATGGACTATCTGTAATTAGTATATTTCCAAGTAATGGAAAAAGAAAATTATTTTGGGATGATACAGGATTATCGTCATTTGGAACTTGTAGTACCAATAATGCAGATTTGGACAACAACACCACAGGCACAGGCGTTTATTTTGCAGGTTTGTATGATGGTATTGTTGGGCCAGTACGTGCGTGGAATGGTTTGGGGGCAAACTCAAATGTTCCATCAGCAGCTAATGGGGGAGGATCTTCAACAGCTCAATTGTGCGACGATTTTGGAAATGCCAGATGTTTAAATACTTGGTTTTATGCAGTTGAAACATCTTCTCCGATTACATCAATGGTATTGCCAAGTTGTGATAAAGATAATGATGGGGTTACAGATTCCAATGATTTAGACGATGATAATGATGGCATTCCCGATATTTCTGAAAATAAAGGACTTGTAGATGCAACTGCCGATGCCGATGCCGACGGAATTCCTAATTATATTGATCCAAGTCAGGCAGGTTTTGTGGACACAAATTTTGATGGTGTAGACGATCGTTATGATTTTGATAATGACGGTATCATTAATTCTTTTGATTTAGATTCAGATAGTGACGGAATTGTTGATATAATTGAAGTAGGAGGGGCAGATACAAATGGAAATGGTCAAATAGATAATTTTACAGATACAGATAGTGATGGTTTAGCTGATGCTGTTGATAACCAATGTTCAAATTCAACCGAAAGGGCAAATGCTACAGCAGGTACTACAGGCACTGTTACAAATTCTGCAAATGCAGTTGACGCTAATCAAAATACATTTGCCACGTTAAATAATGGAGCTACTTTAGATGTTAAATTACAATCGAGCATACTTTCGGGTAAGGTAATTACCATCTATTTATCCTCTTCTTCGGGAGCAAATGCTACAGGTTCAATTCAACAATCGTCCGACGACGTAACTTATTCTAATTCTCAAAATTATTCAACAAATAATAATACTGCTAATGGAACAGCCTTTACTTATACTGTTACTTCTGCAACTCAGTATTTAAGATTTACTAGAACAAATGGAGGAACAAATACGTTTAGAATTCACATAGCAACGTATTCCGTATGCTCTGGAATTTCTAACGGTACACCACTTAGCTTAATTAATACTGATGGTGCAGAAAATGCAGATTATTTAGATATTGATTCAGATAACGATGGTATTGTAGATAATATTGAATCGCAAACAACATCTGGATATTTAGCTCCTACAGGAATTGATTCTGATGATGATGGAATTGATAATGCGTATGACAAAACCAACAGTTTTGGTGGCGCAGGAAATACACCAGTAAATACTGATGGTACAGATAACCCTGATTATCGCGATTTGAATTCGGATAACGATGGAATATCTGATGCTATTGAAGGCTGGGATACTAATAATGATAATGTGGCCGATACAACACCTGTTGGTATTGACTCAGATGCCGATGGCTTGGATAATGCTTATGATACAAATGATACAGCACTTAATCCTACTAATGGTCAAACTCCAACATCCTTTCCCAATAAGGATATATCTTCAACCAGTGAAAGAGATTGGAGAGAGTTTGATAACGAGCCACCAGTGGCTGTAAATGATACAAAAACAATCAATGAAGATACATCTGGAACAATTACAGTAACAGGCAATGATACTGATATTGATGGAACAATAAATGTAGCAAAAGTTGATTTAGATACTTTAACAGCTGGTATTCAAACAAGCATCGTTACCTCAGCAGGTACATTTACAGTTAGTGCAACTGGAGTTGTTACATTCGCTCCAGCATTAAACTACAATGGAACTGCTGTAATTTATTATACTGTAAATGATAATGGAGGTGCTACGTCCAATACAGCAAGTATAACAATTACAGTATCAGCAATAAACGACTCCCCAATAATTGACAATGAAGTTGTTACAACACCTGAAAACACATCATTTTTGGGAGATTTAACCGATTCTGGAGATTCCGATGTGGATGGTAATTTAGTAACAAATACATTACCTGTTAAAAATCCAAGCCATGGAACTGTAAAAATTGCTAGTAATGGCACTTACACATACACTCCTACTTCAAATTATAATGGTTTAGATACAGTTATTGTAAAAGTATGTGACGATGGTACACCTTTACCTGCAATTTGTTTAAATGATAGTATTTTTATAAATGTTAGTTCGGTAAACAATTTACCTGTTGCAGTTAAAGATACTAAAACAATAAATGAAGATAATTTGGGATTCATAACTGTTACTGCTAATGATACCGATATTGATGGAACAATTGATGCAACTACCGTAGATTTAGATACCTTAACAGCAGGCATACAAAATACCATAACTACTCCAGCAGGTAGTTGGACAGTAAATACAACTGGTGTAGTAAGTTTTACTCCAACATTAAATTACAATGGAACAGCCGTTGTTTATTATACTGTAAAAGATGATATGGGAGCAACCTCCAATGCAACTAGCATTACTATAATTATAACACCTGTAAACGACTCCCCAGTAGTTGACAATGAATTGGTTTATTCACCTAAAAATACAAATACGGTTGGAGATTTAACCGATGCTGGAGATACCGATGTAGACGGTAATTTAACTGTAAATACAACTCCAATAAAAAACCCAAAACATGGCAGTATTATAGTAAACACAAATGGAACATATACATACACTCCCACTTCTAATTACATTGGTTTGGATACCGTTGTTATACAAATATGTGATGACGGAACCCCACTGCCAGCAGTTTGTGTTAATGACAGTATTTTGATTAATGTGGGTTCTGCTAATAAATTGCCCATTGCAGTAAAAGATGCTATTACAATAAATGAAGATAATTTAGGGACAATAGCTGTAACAACTAACGATACTGATATTGATGGAACAATAGATGTAACAAAGGTTGATTTGGATACGTTAACTGCTGGCATACAAACTACTATAACTAAGCCAGAAGGTGTTTGGACAGTAAATGCTAGTGGAGTTGTAACGTTTACTCCTGCATCTAATTACAACGGGACAGCTGTTATTTATTATACAGTAAAAGATAATGATGGAGCTATATCTAATGCAGTTGGGATTACAATAACGATAACCCCTGTAAATGATTCACCAATTATTGATAATGAAATTGTGAATACACCAGGAAACAAGATGTTTTCGGGTGATTTGACAGATGCCGGAGATAGCGATCCAGATGGTAATTTAATTGTAAATACAACGCCAATAAAAAATCCAAAACATGGAAGTATTGTAGTAAACACAAATGGAACATACACATATACACCAACAGCCAATTACAATGGTTTAGATACAGTTGTAGTACAAATATGTGATGACGGAACTCCATTGCCAGCAAAATGTGTAAACGACAGTATTTTTATAAATATAAGCAGAGTAAATTCAATACCTGTGGCTGTTAAGGATGCTATTACAATAAATGAAGATAATTCAGGAACAATAATCGTAACAGCTAA
>CANFLQ010000022.1 GCA_947447995.1 Bacteroidota bacterium
AGCACGTGTATTCTACTTACGCCAATTAACAGGTAAAGCAGCTCGTATTGCTGAAAAAAAACAATAGTTGATTTAAAAATTTTATAAAATCCCTTCCCTTCCTAATTGGCAGAGAAGGGTTTTTTATTTGAACACCACCCATACTGGCTCATCCGCCATTTTAAACGTATTCTCCTTGGGGAGAAGGGAAACTAAAGAAAAGTATTATATAGTATGACGATAAAAGAAGAAATAGAAAGACGCAGAACCTTCGGTATCATCTCTCACCCCGATGCAGGTAAAACGACTTTAACAGAAAAGCTACTTTTATTTGGTGGCGCCATTCAAACAGCTGGTGCCGTTAAATCGAATAAGATAAAAAAACACGCCACCTCCGACTTTATGGAGATAGAACGTCAACGTGGTATATCTGTTGCAACTTCGGTTATGGGCTTTGAATACAAAGGCATTAAGATCAATTTATTGGATACCCCCGGCCACGAAGATTTTGCTGAAGATACCTACCGTACACTTACGGCTGTAGATAGTGTTATCATGGTAATAGATTGCGCAAAAGGCGTAGAACCTCAAACGAGAAAATTACTTGAAGTTTGCCGTATGCGCAACACTCCGGTTATTGTATTTATCAATAAAATGGATCGTGAAGGGAAAAATCCTTTCGACTTGTTGGATGAGATAGAAAAAGAACTAAGAATAGACCTGCGCCCATTAACCTGGCCGATTAGCATCGGAAAAACATTTAAAGGGGTATATAATCTTTATGAAAAAAGCCTTATTCTTTTTAATCAAGGTGAAAAACAATCTTTTGAAAATTCAATTGAAATAAAAGACTTATATGATGGTACCATCGACGAAATAATTGGTGAGGATTATGCCAATACATTGCGTCATGATGTAGAACTCATTGAAGGTGTTTACTCCGATTTTGAAAGAGAAGAATATCTGGAAGCGATGATTTCTCCAGTATTTTTTGGTAGTGCCGTTAATAATTTTGGTGTGCGTGAACTTTTAGATGGATTTATTAAAATTGCACCGACTCCACGGCCACGTGAAACCGACCTCAAAACCATTCATCCTGAAGATAAAAATTTTAGTGGTTTTGTTTTTAAAATCCATGCCAACTTGGATCCTAAACACCGCGACCGTATTGCCTTTTTACGCATTTGTTCCGGCAAATTTGAACGCAATAAAAATTATTACCATGTAAGGGAAAACCGAAGCCTTAAATTTTCCAACCCTACAGCCTTTATGGCTCAGGAAAAAAACATAGTTGACGAAGCTTTTCCGGGAGATATTATTGGATTATATGATTCCGGAATATTTAAAATTGGCGATACCTTAACGGAAGGTGAAAAATTCAATTTTAAAGGAATTCCGCAGTTTTCACCGGAACTATTCAAATATGTTGTAAATGCCGATCCTTTAAAAACTAAACAATTAAATAAAGGGTTAGAACAACTTACAGATGAAGGTGTTGCGCAATTATTTACTAAAAAAACGGATAACCGTAAAGTGCTTGGAACTGTTGGCGCTTTACAATTTGAAGTAATTCAACACCGTTTAAAAAGTGAATATTCAGCCTCTTGTAATTTTGAGCATTTACCACTTTTTAAAGCATGTTGGATAAGCTGCAAAGATAAAAAGAAGCTGGAAGGATTTATTTTTGAAAAATTGCATCACATGGCAACCGATAAGGAAGGTCGCCCGGTATTTTTAGCTGAATCGCCTTGGGCATTACAAATGGCGCAAGAAAAAAATCCCGAAATTCAATTCCATTTTATCTCTGAGTTTAAAGAGGATTAGTTTTTTAACATTTTTTTTAATTATCTCAAAAATCTTGGCTTAAATTTTGCTTACAATTGTGAAATGTTTTTAATATTTGCTTTGCTTGCAAAGGAAATAGGCAGTCCAAAAAATAAAAAATATAAGTATATTTAGCATTAATAATCATTAAAAATCATTCAATTATGAATTCATTTTTATCAAAAAGCATTTCAATACTGTTAATATGCGCTTCCATTACGTCCTATTCTCAGGAAAAAAAGGCTGGAACTTCTAAAACTAAAAAAACTGAGCCTGTTGCAGAAAAATTAGATAGTTATGACATGAAATTTGCAGTAAAAGGTTTAAAAGAAGGAACTACTTGTATTTTGGCTAATTACTACGGCGATAAACAATACATAAAAGATTCTGCAAAGGTAGATGCAAAAGGCATTGTTGCATTTAAAGGTGATGAAAAATTACCTCAAGGAATTTACCTTTTTGTACCACCAGATAAAAAGTATTTTGATTTTGTAGTAGATGAAAAACAAATGTTTCTAATAGAAACCGATACTGTGGATTATGTAAAAAACATGAAGGTAAAAGGTTCGGAAGAGAACAAATTTTTTTATGAATACCAACAATTCATGTCAAAAAAACAAAAGCAAATTGAGCCTTTAAGAGAACTTTATAAACTATCTAAATCTAATGCCGATTCAGCCAAATTAATTCTTAAGCAAATGGAGAAAATTGATGAGGAGGTTAAAAGCTACAAAATTAATTTTATTAAAGATAACCCAAAAACATTTGTTGCCAAGTTGTTCAAAGCAATGGAGGAACCGGAAGTTCCTGAAACACCAACACTTCCAAACGGAAGAAAGGATTCTACATTTGCATTCCGTTATTATAAATCGCATTATTTTGACAATATGGATTTCACTGACGATCGTATGCTGCGCACCCCTATTTTTCATGCCCACATCAAACAATACATGGATAAAATGACTGCGCAAACACCTGATTCAATTAATTATGAGGCGGACTATTTAATTGATAAAGCCCGTCCAAATGCAGAAATGTTTAAATACATGGTTTGGTGGATTACCCTAAATTATGAAACATCTAAAATAATGGGTATGGATGCCGTGTTTGTTCACATGGTTGAAAAATACTATTTAACAAAACAAGCAACATGGTTGGATTCGGCTCAATATGTTAAAATAGCTGAACGTGCCGCTATCTTAAAACCTTTATTGATCGGCAAGTATGCTCCTTCTATAAATATGGTTGACTCTACAAGTAAACGCGTATCACTTTACGATGTAAAAGCAAAATATACCGTTGTTATATTTTGGGATCATGGATGCGGGCATTGCAAAAAAGAAGTTCCTAAGCTTTCCGAAATATACAAAACCAAGCTAAAACAAAAAGGTGTTGAAGTATTTGCTATTGAAACAGAAAACAAACCGGATGAATGGAAAAAGTTTATTGTAGAACATAAACTGGATTGGATAAATGTAAATGAGCCCGATGATTATAACCGTGCGGTAACCAAAAAGTTTTATGACATCTATAGCACTCCTGTTATTTATCTTTTAGATGAAAATAAAATTATCCGTGGTAAACGAATTGAAGCAGAACAATTATCTGATTTGATTGATATGATGGAAAAAGAGAAGGAAAGAAAAAAGGAAGGTAATAAATAGTTACTAGTTAATAGCGATTAGGAAAGCTGCTTAAAAAATGAAACAATTATCCTCATTTACAATTAGCAAAGCCAATGAAAACTAAATACATCAACCTATTTTTACTTTCATTGGCTTTGGTAGTTTTTGTTTATGCCTTTTTTATTTATGACAAAACTAAACCTATTCGCTATTTGCCCATTTATGGTGAAAAAGATTATGAATCAAAAAATGGTAAAACGGATACTATCTACCATACCATCCCTAATTTTAGCTTTACCAATCAAAATGGCAAAACTGTAACGCAAAAAGAATTGAACAATAGCGTTTATATAGCAGATTTCTTTTTTACTACATGTCATAGTATTTGTCCGATAATGAGTACGCAAATACAACGTGTTGCCGAAAAGTTTAAAGGTAATTCTGAAGTGAAATTTTTATCGCATACAGTTGACCCAGAAACGGATACTGTTGAGCAACTTAACAGGTATGCTTTTGAACACAAAGCTGATGCAAACCAATGGATGTTTGTAACCGGCGACAAAAAAGCACTTTATGACATTGCACGTACAGGATATTTGTTGGATGCAAGTATAGGCGATGGTGGTCCGGATGATTTTATACATACTCAGAATTTTGCATTAGTAGACAAGGATAACCGTATCCGCGGATATTACGATGGCACTAATACCAAAGAAGTGGATCAATTGATAAAAGACATTGAATTGTTGTTAGCGGAATATCATTACAAGGAAAAACAATAAAGCACTCACACTTTATTACGGTGCTAAACGTTCAATTTTCCAATTACTATTTTCTTGTGTATAAAGTATTCGATCGTGTAAACGACTCGGACGCCCTTGCCAAAACTCTATTGATACCGGTTTTAAAGTAAATCCTCCCCAGTTTGCTGGACGAGGAATATTTTCTCCTTGAAAATTTTCGGATAGCTTTTGGAACTCATGTTCTAAAATATCTCTGCTTTCTATAACTTTACTTTGTTCTGAAGTCCATGCACCAAGCTTACTTCCTCGAGGACGGGTATTAAAATATATATCAGACTCTTCGGCAGTTTGTTTTTCTAATATACCTTCAATACGTATTTGTCGCTCCAATTCAGGCCAAAAAAACAATAGGGCGCAATACGGATTTTGCCCAATTTCTAAACCTTTTCTACTGGTATAATTGGTATAAAACACAAACCCGCTTTCATTAAAATTTCTTAATAATAAGATTCTCGCCGATGGTTTTCCAGCTTTAGTTGCTGTGCTAACCGTCATGGCGTTAGGTTCGTTAACATGTGCGTCTACAGCTTCTTTAAACCATTTTTCGAATTGTAAAATTGGACTAGCGTCCACATCTTTCTCATTCAATGTTTGTTTTGAAAAATCGTGACGCAATGTGTTGATATATAACCTTAAATCTTCCATATTTAATTTGTAAAATCTCTTTTTTGTAATTACTTAATAAGTTCATTTAATTTATCCGTTAACTTTTTAGAAGTAGTATTAAAATATCGTTTTTGTTTGTAAGCCACCACCCATCTGATTCCATTGATGGCGTTGGTTAAAAATAATTCATCGGCACCTAGCAATACACTCTGCATAACCGATAATTCATAAACAGCAATGCGATTTGATTCAGCAATTTCTATAATTTTTTTTCGCATCACGCCATTCACACAACCATCCTCAATAGGCGAAGTGTACAACACTCCATTTTTTACTGCAAATATATTTGAACTTATGGCTTCAGTAATACTAACTTTATCATTCACTAAAATACAATCATCCAGATTGTTTGCATTTTTAAAAATCCCCGCCATTACGTACAACATACTATTAGCCGATTTTATAGATGCTAATGGTCCCAGAGATTTTTTTATTTCGGTATATAAATCAACGGTATATCCTTTTTGGTTTAAGGTATATCCTTTTTCCGCTAAGGACGAAACTTCCAATAAATAAGAGACGGAATTATCACTTGGTGCATAATAGCCCCCATCATTCCTATAAACTGTAAGCCTTACTCTACCATCAGACTCAACGCCATTTTTTTGTGCAAGTTCTAAAATAGCTTGCTCAAAAAACAATTCGCTAAATAATTGATTGGGCTGCATCTTTAAAACACGCATACCATTGGTTAACCTTTGTAAATGTTCTTTTAAAAACTGAGGTTTAAAATTGGCAATACGGATGGTTTCAAATAAAGCATCGCCATAACGAAACGACCTATTGGTAGCTTTTACTACCGGTTGGTCGGCTGGTAAAAAATTGCCATTATGATTGATAAACTGTTGCATGAATACTTTTTCAAATCGTACTTTAAACGTAATTATCTTAATCTATTTGATCTAAAATAGTTTTTAAGGAGACGTTGGCTTCAATCAAAATCCCTTTTACACCCACTTTTTCACCTGCTTCCACATCCCTTTCTTTATCACCAATAAAATAGGATTTTGAGGGATCTATATCAAATCTCGCCAAGCCTTTTTCAACAAATAATGAATCGGGTTTACGGCAAATACAACGACCAACATCCGAATGATGTACGCAATAATAGATTTCGGAAAGCTGAATGTTGTTTTTTGTCAACTCTTCAAGCAAATACTTATGGAGTATCTCCACTTCTACTTGTGTGTACAATTCTTTTGCAATACCACTTTGATTAGATACAATAATTAACAAATATCCTTTTTGCTGTAATAATTGTAATACTTCAATGAGATTGGGTAAAATTACAAAATCCTCTAACCGATGGGTATAACCGCGTTCTACGTTAATAACTCCGTCCCTATCTAAAAATACTGCTTTGTTTTTCAATTTTACTATGAATTACTAAATTTAATATGTCCCAAAAGCTATCGGGATACGAATCTGTGTACCTTTAATAAATTTACTCATCTCCTGTTTACTGTCTGATTTGTTCAATAAATGAAATAATCAAATTAGGCTTCAAAATTATTGTAAATACTACTCCATGCACAGCACCCCAAAAATGAGCATCGTGTCCGATATTACTATTTCCGCGTTTACCTAAATAGTATTCCACACCTAAAAAAACAGCACCAAACAAATAGGCAGGAATAGGAAATGGTAAAAACAGGAACAATAATTTTTGAGTAGGAAATAAGATAATGTACGCAAAAACTACTGCCGATACAGCTCCAGAAGCACCTAATGCATTATAAAAAATATCATTTTTATGTTTTTCAAACGAATAAAAAGTCGACATTAAAATTCCCAAGCCATACAACAAAATAAAAAACAGAACTCCCTTACCTTCAAACAAATAAGCGTATTCACGCTCTACGACACCACCAAACATGTACAACGAATACATATTAAACACTAAATGCATCCAATCGGCATGAATAAATGCTCCACTGAAAAATCGATACCATTCCTTTCGGTGATGGATCATATAAGGATTGAAGAGTAATTTATTTTTCAATGTGTGGTTTTCCATTGAAATGATAGAAACTAAAACGGTAATGCAAATGATGATATTTGTAATCATGGTATAAAGGTAATAAAAAATCATTGTTTCAATTATTCTTAAAAATGCTAACTTTGCACACTTTTAAAAATATTTACAATGCCGAAAGTATCTATAAAGGGCAATATAATGCCATCGTCACCTATTCGTAAATTGGTACCTTATGCAGAAGCTGCAAAAAAAAGAGGACGCCATATTTACCATTTGAATATCGGTCAACCCGATATTGAAACGCCTGAAATTATGCTAAAAGCGATTCAAGAAGCGGATATTAAAGTGTTGGAATACTCACACTCAGCGGGTTTTGAATCCTACAGAAAAAAACTTACAAAGTATTATGCCGGTTATAAGATTGATATCACAGCTGATGATATAATTGTTACTACAGGCGGTTCAGAGGCTATACAAATGGCTATGATGGTATGCTTTAACCCTGGTGATGAATTAATTATCCCTGAACCGTTTTATGCTAATTTTAATTGCTTTACCTGCACTGCGGATGTGGTTATAAAACCCGTAAAATCGGCAATTGAAAATGGTTTTGCTTTACCCCCTATTTCTGATTTTGAAAAATTAATTACCCCAAAAACAAAGGGAATAATGATTTGTAATCCGGGAAATCCAACGGGTTATTTATATTCAAAAGAAGAGCTAGAACTATTAAAACAACTGGTTTTAAAGTACGACCTGTTTTTATTTTCGGACGAAGTTTACCGTGAGTTTTGTTACGATAACAAAGAATATTTTTCGGTAATGCATTTACAAGGCATTGATAATAATGTAGTTATGCTAGATTCTATTTCCAAGCGCTACAGTGCTTGCGGAGCAAGAATTGGAGCGTTGGTTACTAAAAATAAAGATGTAATTGCTTCGGCAATGAAGTTTGCTCAGGCAAGATTAAGTCCGCCAACACTGGAACAAATAGGTGCGGAAGCTGCTTTAGATACGCCTAAAGCATATTTTGAAAAGGTGCAAAAGGAGTATGTTGAACGCAGAAACCTATTGGTAGAAATGCTCAATAATATAGAAGGTGTTTTTTGCCCAAAGCCTAGCGGAGCATTTTATTGCATTGCACGTTTGCCTATTGACAATTCGGATAAATTTTGCCAATGGTTATTGGAATCCTTTGAGTACAATGGAGAAACAGTAATGTTAGCACCAGCTACTGGATTTTATTCAACGCCCGGAGCAGGAAGTAACGAGGTTCGTATAGCTTATGTTTTAAACAAAGAAGCCTTAAAGAACGCAATGATCTGTTTAGAAAAAGCTTTAAAAGTTTATCCGGGCAGAACGCTTTAATTAGAGGGTTCATAAGCTCTATTTTTCAATTTATCGCAATTTGGTAATGAGCCTTTGATTTTTGCTATTTATTTTGTAAATTAGCTACCCTTTAAAATTGAAGGTTAGCTAATGATTTCGGAATACAAGGATACATTTTATATTAAAGCAACACTATTGGCTACAATGGCGTTGCTTTTTATTTTATCCCCCCTTACACTAAAAGCTATTCATTTTGGAGGAAAGGACAGTATTTCATCTGCTATCCATTCTAATACGTTAGTACCTTCTAAAAAAATATCCATTAAGGAAATGACGGCAGAACAACTAACGGCTTTTATTGACGACGCTTTTGATATGGATAGCATTCCGCTTGGTATGATTAACGAAATAAATATGGCTATTGCCTTATTGGAGCAAAAAGCAAAGAAACAATTCCATGAAAATTATCAGGTAGATTTTATTTCAAAAAAAACAGCCTTTATCCAAATGGAAAAGGATAATTCCATACCGACAAACATGGAATTGAAACCATTAGAAAAAATTGTAACTTTCATTCAAATCGACAAATTAGATACAAAACAAACCAATATAGTCATCAATAATGATAACGCTTTACCAACGGATATTCCGTTAAAGCAAACTGAAGTAATTGAGCTGCGTTTTTTGGTGGACAAATTGGAAATAAATCAAACAATTGCCTTAGAAAATAAACCCGACTTAATAGGCGACATTGAACTATTACCCATAGAAAATTATAGTATCACCCAAAATTTAGAGCTTACCCAAACGCTTGAAAACAAAACATTTATTTTACCCGATACATCAGGTGTTTTGTCTATTCCTTCTGCCGATTATTACGTAAGTTGGGAAATCAACAAACTGTTTCCTGAAAAGGATATGTTAAAAATGAAAAAAGATACATCCATTACATTGGTATTAATTGATAAGGCTCACAAACATTATTATCATCCATTTAATGGCCCTATTACTTCCCAATTTGGTTGGAGAGATAGTGCACAACATAATGGGATCGATATTGACCTAAACAGAGGCGATAAAGTGTCAGCAGCATTTGACGGTATGGTAAGGGTTGCTCGTAAGTATGGCAGTTTTGGTAATGTTGTTATTATCCGACATTACAATGGTTTGGAAACTGTTTACGCACACTTATCAAAAATAAAAGTAAAACCGGGGCAACTAATATCTTCTGGCGATTTGGTTGGATTAGGAGGTAGCACAGGGCATTCAACTGGAACACATTTACATTTTGAAGTCCGCTTTAAGGGCGTTCCTATCAACCCAAAATATTTTATTTCCCTATCCGAACAAAAGTTAATGTGCGAAGAATTCACGCTCAAAAAAACCAAATGGGGATTATCTGCGTTTCCTAAAAACACAAAACTTTACATTGTAGAAAAAGGCGATACCGTTTTTGAAATAGCAAAACGATTTGGGACTACTACAGCATCCATAAAGGAATTAAACCACCTGAGTGGCAGTAGAGTCAGATTAAAGGCTGGACAGCAAATAAACGTTGTAAGATAAATAATTATTAAGATTTAGGCTTATTTTATTACAAAAAATACGTTAAATATATAAGTATTAGTCGTACAATTTTTTAAATCATAACTTAAACATCCATTTATGAATATCTGCAACTTTACCTAAATGTATATTATCCAATTCTTTTTTTACTTTGTTAGAAAATATACGAGTATTAACAGGAGGTAATTCATAATCTATCCCTTCAAAACCTATATGAGAAATATGGGTTATTGTTGCTGCTGTACCTGTTCCGAATGCGTCTTGTAATACCCCTCTTTTATACGCCTCCATCACTTCTATTATACTCAATTTGCGTTCTTCTACCTTCATTTTCCAATCACGAGCAAGTGTTAATACGCTATCGCGTGTAATACCAGCTAAAATAGTATCTCCTAATGGAGGTGTTATTAAAACATCGTCAATAACAACCATTAAGTTCATTGTTCCTGATTCTTCAACATATTGATGGGTTTTACCATCTGTCCAAATTATTTGTTGATAACCTCTGTTGATAGCTATTTTTGTTGGTAATAACGAACGTCCATAATTACCAGATACTTTTGCAAAACCAACTCCTCCTTCAACTGCTCTTGAATAGCTTGTTTCTACCAATACTTTTACTGGTTCGCTGTAATATGCCCCGCTAGGCGAAGTAATAATAAAAAAACGATATGAATCTGATGGATGAACTCCAATAAATTCATCCGTTGCAATTAAAAATGGTCGAATATACAGTGAAGACCCCTCTGCTGTAGGAACCCATGCCGAATCTAACTCAACAAGTTTTTTCAAACCTTCCATAAAAATTTCTTCAGGAATAGTTTGCATACACATACGTTCAGCAGAAGTATTTATGCGTTTTTGATTTGCAATTGGACGAAATAAAGAGACTTCTCCTTTTTCATTTTTATAGGCTTTCATCCCTTCAAAAATTGCCTGTCCATAATGTAATACTGCTGCTGCTGGACTCATTTGAAAAGGAGCATAAGGGACTATTTGACAATCACCCCATTTACCATTTTTATAATCGGCCACAAACATGTGGTCAGAAAAAACCTTTCCAAATGATAGGTTATTAAAATCAAGATCTTTAATTCTTGATTGCGTAGTTTTTTGAACCTTGATGGAAACTGCTGTTGATGTTGACATGGAATAGTATTTACTTATGGCGTAAAATTAACTATTAAATTTATTTAAAACAATTTTCTGAATACTAAAAATTAAAAATCAAACTTCGAGGAAGTGCTATTTATGAGTGCTGATCAGTTTTTAAAAGGCTGCGAAAAGGTGAAAAACATTTAGAACAATATTAATACGCTCCGTTTCGCTTGCGAATAAACCACTCTATGCTTATTAATGCAAGGAGTAAAAAGAAAATCCATTTTAGGTTAATCAATTCGGATAGTTTATTTTGAGAATAGGAAACTGTTTTAATGTCATCTCGATTATTCAACTTTTCTATCAATTTATTGAGTTCGTTAGTACTTACCAATTCGCCATCGTGCTTTTGTGCTATATTGTATAATAATTGATGATCGGCTACAGTATTGATATTCTCCACCTGCAATGGGATAATTGAGAATTCGGTATGCTGCCTGTATATTTTACTTCCTACATTCACTTGGGCGTCCACTTTGTAATCGCCAACAGGCATTAAACCTGCGTCTAAGCGATAGGCATTACCCGTTTTTGAAAATGCGAATGAATATTTTTTATTTTCAGAATTGGTAATCGTACTATTTACTTCAGGCTTGTTTATTAATTCATAACTTTCGTTATATACCTCTGCCTCCATTATAATAGTTTCGTTTTCCTGAAAAGTGGAAGGTGTAATAATTTTAAAAAAACTTTTATCCACCTTTACCGAAAGGTATTGCACTGTTTTTGAAATATATTCATCAAACAGATTATGATTGTTATGTATTGCAAAATCCTTCATGCGCCACTTCCAGATCCCTTCACCATAAAAAATTGCGACTTTATTATCTCCGTCATTTGTGAAAGACATAATTGGAGTTTTCGTTTCTACCATACCAATGCGTTGATAAAATAATACATTATCATTATTATCTGCTTGATATGTACCAAAAGGTGCAACAATAGAAGGGAAATCTTTAACGCCTTTACGCAGCTCATCGCTAAGGGTAAACAGCGGAAAATATTGATCCAATACAGGCTCAGATTCGTTTGTTTTTTGGGCATTATAAACAAGTGATAAGTTATTATCAAAAATGCTATTAGCGCCAGAAAACAACCAAACTGGAATCTTATCCGCTTTTATTTCATTTATTAACTTAATTGCAGGATTACTGGAATTAGGAATCTGATGAAGTATGACCAAATTATACTTTTTTATAGATTTGTTAAAATTATCAATGTTATAACTTTCTACTTCGTAATTCTGATTCGCTTCTAAGGATTCTTTAATAGCAGCAATATCTGGATGAGGATCATTGCCCAAAATCAATATTTTTTGTCGGGCATCCAACACATCAATATACATATCGTAGTAATTATTAAAAGCCGTTATTTCTTCTTTTAATACAGAGAGTTTTACTTTATAACGCTGTAAGCCTACTTCTTTAGCTTCTAATAAAATAGGAATGGTGGAGATAAAACTATTGGAATTAAAATTTATCGTTTGTGTAAAAACTGTTGTTTCGTTTTTAGAGATGGTTAATGTAATTGTTTTTCCTTTTAATTGTTTTGCATTTACAACCACTTGTACTGGAAATTTATTTCCTAAATATGCCAATCGGTTATGTTCTACTTTTAAAAGTACAATGTCTTTTTTTATAGCAGTATCACCCATAGCAATGGTATAAATAGGTACTTTTATTTTTTCAGAAGTATAAAGTGGATTTGCGCCTTTGTTATACAAACCATCACTTGCTAAGATTATTGCTCCAACGTTTCTATTACTGTAACGGGTTTCTATTTCATCAAAAAGTGAAGAAATGTCAGTTTGTTTATCCTCAAATTGGATGGAATCGGGTGAATTTATTTTTTTTATTTTATCTCCAAACGAATACAACATTACATCGTATTTATCGCTCAGCTCATTCATCATGTTTTGTATGTTCTTACAATAACTATCGCGATAAGACATTGAATCCTTACCTAAAACAATTGATTTTGAATTATCCTGTGCTATAATGATCAAAGGTCTTTCTAACTCCCGCTCTATGTTACGAACTATCGGAGAAAGAAGGAAAAAGGAAAGAACCGTTATTACTATAAAACGAAATGCAGCAAGGATTCGGGTGAGCCACAGCGACATTTCGTTTAATTGTTTATTACGATAATATAAAACCCCTGAATAAGCTATACCTGCAAGGATACAAAATATTATTAACCAGATGGGTAATTCGGTAATGATGTTCATTTAAACATTATGTTAACATTCCACCACATACACTTAATACTTGTCCGGTTATATATGAGCTCATATCAGAGCCCAGAAACACAACAGCATTAGCAACATCATCGGTTGTTCCACCACGTTTTAATGGAATAGAATCTCTCCAAACTTCCACTGTTTTTTGATCAAGAGCTGCTGTCATTTCCGTTTCAATAAAACCTGGAGCTATTGCATTGCTTCTAATATTACGGGAGCCTAATTCCAATGCGATAGATTTTGTAAAACCAATGATACCGGCTTTGGATGCCGAATAATTTGATTGTCCGGCATTGCCTTTAACACCTACAACTGAACTTATATTAATGATAGAACCTTTGCGTTGTTTAAGCATCGGTTTAGTTATTGCCTTAGTTAAATTAAATACCGATTTCAGATTGGCATTCATTACTTCATCCCATTGTTGTTCGGTCATACGCATCAATAAATTATCGCGGGTAATGCCTGCATTATTTACCAATATATCTATGTTCCAAAAATCGGTAATGGCAGCATTTACTAATTCTTCGGCAGCTTTAAAATCTCCTGCATCAGAACGGTATCCTTTGGCTTTAATACCATAAGCTTCCAATTCTTTTTCAAGTTCCAATCCTTTTTCCACCGATGATAAATAAGTAAATGCCACATTAGCACCTTGTTCGGCATATTTTAATGCTATACCTCGTCCGATACCACGTGATGCTCCTGTAATTAAAGCTGTTTTACCTTGTAGTAATTTCATATTTATTTAGTTTAAATTTCTATAGGTCATTTTTTAACCACATAGAAACATAGTTTTTATTTAATTTATAGTGAATTTATAGTATCCCGATAAATCGGAAAACATAGAAATTCTATGTTTAAAAATTCATTTTTCTTTGCCTTGCCTTTTATTCTATGAACCTATATGATTAATTTTATTATCCAAAATGTTTTCAAAGATAAAATAAAAAGGAAATAAATTATCATAAAAAAGGCTGTGTATATAAATACACAGCCTTTCATAAATTATTTTTATTATTAATCAACACGATTATTATAATGATGCGGGCTTTCTTTACGGACTTCGCCAGATAAAGCTTGTGCCATTACTTTTCCGATATCAGCAGGGGAATCAACAACGATAACTCCGCACTCGCGTAAAATTTTCTTTTTTGCTTCTGCAGTATCATCATCGCCACCAACAATAGCTCCGGCATGCCCCATTGTACGACCTTTAGGAGCGGTAACTCCAGCAATAAAACCAACAACTGGTTTACGATTACCATCAGCTTTTATCCAACGTGCTGCATCAGCTTCTAAGCTTCCTCCAATTTCACCTATCATAATGATACCATGTGTTTCAGGGTCATTCATTAATAATTCAACAGCCTCTTTAGTTGTTGTTCCAATTATAGGATCCCCGCCAATACCAATAGCTGTGGATATTCCAAAGCCTGCTTTTACTGTTTGATCAGATGCTTCATACGTTAATGTACCTGATTTAGAAACAATACCTACATTACCTTTTTTAAATACAAAACCTGGCATAATACCTACTTTGGCTTCGTCTGCAGAAATAACACCAGGACAATTTGGTCCTATTAATCGGGAATTTCTACCCTTTAGATATTCTTTTACCATTACCATGTCTTTTACAGGAATACCTTCTGTAATACAAATAATCACTTTTATACCAGCATCAGCTGCTTCCATAATTGCATCCGCAGCAAATGCTTGAGGTACAAATATTATAGACACATCTGCTAAAACCTTATCTACGGCTTCTTTAACAGTATTAAATATAGGACGATCTAAATGCGTGCCTCCTCCCTTTCCTGGGGTAACGCCACCAACAACATTGGTTCCATATTCTATCATTTGTGTGGCGTGAAAAGTGCCTTCTGTACCAGTAAAACCTTGTACAATTATTCTTGATTGTTTATTGACTAATACACTCATTTTTTTTAGTTTAAGTTATAATTTCAAATTAAAAAAGCTAGTGTAGTTTTTTAATTGAGTTCGCTAAAGTATAGTTTTAGAATATTAATGCAAAGGATTTAGCTGTTTTTATTTCTATTGAAGCCCAAAACTTGCGTAATCATTTAAAATTTGTACTTTTATTTTTTCCAATCATTGCTGTCCATTGCTATCAGAATTGAACGTTTTACTTTAACCCTTTTGAATGGCTTTAAATATAGATAACACAGATACCATAGTTGCCCTTGCCACACCGCAAGGTATTGGAGCTATTGGGGTGATCCGACTTTCAGGGTTCAAAGCGATTGACATTTGTGAATCGGTTTTTAGCACAAAAAATTTGAAACAAAAGACGCTAAATAACAAGGCATCACATACTATTCATTTTGGTGTGATACACGACGAGGAAATTATTATTGATGAAGTACTTGTTAGTCTTTTTAAAGCACCACACTCCTACACCAGCGAAAATACAGTAGAAATATCCTGCCACGGTTCCAAGTTTATTCAACAACAGATCATTCAGCTTTTTATTAGGCATGGCGCCAGAATGGCTAACCATGGCGAGTTTACTTTACGTGCGTTTTTAAATGGAAAACTAGACCTTTCCCAAGCAGAAGCGGTTGCTGACCTTATCTCGTCCAACTCGGCATCCTCCCATCAAATAGCCATGCAACAAATGCGTGGAGGATTTTCGAGTAAGATAAAATTGCTACGAATGAATCTGATAGATTTCGCTTCCCTTATTGAATTGGAGCTGGACTTTAGTGAAGAAGATGTGGAATTTGCAGATAGAGACGATTTGAAGAAATTGATTTATACCATTCAAAAAATTGTTCAGCGATTGATCGATTCATTTGAAATTGGTAATGTTATAAAAAATGGCATTCCTGTAGCTATTGTTGGAAAACCCAATGTAGGAAAATCTACCTTATTGAATGTATTGTTAGAGGAAGACAGAGCCATTGTATCCGACATTGCAGGTACTACACGCGATGTGATAGAAGATGAGATAAATATTGACGGGGTTTTATTCCGTGTTATTGATACTGCAGGTATACGCGAAACCAATGATATTATTGAGTCGATGGGTGTTCAAAAAACATTTGAGCAAATAAGACTATCTTCCATTGCCATTTATTTATTTGATGCCCATGAAATAACTTCTTCCGAATTAAAATTAATAGTAGAAGAAATTAAAACTCACCTTAACGATTCACAACTTGTATTAGTTGCCAATAAAATTGATAAAGAAGATATTGAATATACCAAACTTGAGTTTGCTGGATTCCCCGACCTTATTTATATTTCTGCTAAAGAGCAGATTAATATTGATGTTTTAAAAAAACACCTCCTTACTCTATTTGATAACCGTATTGTAAATGTTACCGAAACCATTGTTACCAATGCCCGCCATGTGGAAGCGTTGAGAAATACCAATTTTGCTTTAACAAAAATACTGGAAGGATTGAATAACAATGTTACAGGCGATTTTTTGGCAATGGACATTCGTGCGGCACTGCATTACCTAGGTAGCATTACAGGGGATATATCCAGCGACGATTTGTTGGCGAATATCTTTAGTCGCTTTTGTATCGGAAAGTAAAGCAAGCTCTCTCTATTCACCCTATTTATTCTCCTTTCTTTTTGTGGTCAGCTTACTTGTTTATACTGTGGACGCATAAAATAATAAAAACTGGTAATCAAATCCAATAGCTATCGGTCCTGCTGTGCTTTCTTCTTGAATTCGTGTTAAATTACTCATGTGAAATTTTTATTTTGAATTTAAAACAACGATAGTTGACTATCGTCTTTTTGTTGTTGAGCTTTTGGGCGAGATTTTTTTACAGGATTGTTAAATTCTATTAATATATCCTGGCGTTCTTCAGTTTTACTTACAAAGGTTTCTATATCTGCAATAGCTTCTTGTATTTCGTTGGGAGCATCAGGAATATTGTTATCCATTTTGTAAATACGTGCATCAATAATTTGAGTACGCCATATTTCAAGTAATTCGAGTGAGCCTGTATTTTTTGTTTTATAAGCAATTTCGGATTGTATATGAACTAAATCAAGTTTAATTGCCAGTTCTTTATCAGGCAAAGTAGCCATAAGGGCAACGTACTTGTCGTAGTTGTCGATACAATCTTTTATGCGAACGGCTATGCTCATTTATTGTTTACTTGTAGCTTCTTCTATTATTTTAATATCTTCTTTGCTTAAATCATATAGTTCATAAACCAATTGGTTTATTTTTTCTTCGGAGTGTGCAATGCGTTGTTTTATTTGTTCAATCTTGGTTTGAAGTTTTTCGCTTTTTATTTCTTCGTTTAGTTTTAAAAGTAAATCAACGTTTTTGATAATTTCTTTTTGAAATTCAAGATTGTTTTTTGTAAAAATAGGAAGGGGCAATTGCTCTACATGATTCTTTTTTACCTCTGCTAATGCTTCACCTTTTTCTGGATTTATTTGATAGTAATAAAAATTAGTAAGCTTTGAATTAATAATACCTAACAACAATTTATGATTTAATTTATCTGAAATTACAATGTGTAGATTGTTCCTGCAAATAATATCCTTATCAATTAGAGTAGCAATAATGCTATCGCCAGTTTGTCGTATTATAATTTTTTCAGGTGCTTCAAAAATTTCAGGATTTCTTGGGGCGGCTAACCATTTACCATATTCTATCCAACTATTATTTTCCCAATGGTTAACATAGCGATTTATTAAACTTCCTCTCAATAATGGCATCCAAAACTTCCCTTTAGGTCTTCTTGTATTTTCGCTCACAAATGGTTTTTCCTCCAGTATTTTTGCTGTTTGAGCAGGAAACCCTTTCCCTTTTTCAAAAGGTTTTACCCCATTAAAAACAACACTTAGCTGGTTTAAGTTAACCGATTTATTTTTGATTTTCACAAAAAGATTTCTGTCGGTTTCTTTTGCAAGAATATTAATTACGTCTCCGTTGTTTGGCAATAGGTATTGATTTAAAACTTGCATTTCAGAAATGCCGTTTTTATGGGATATATCAATAATCGTTTCATAATTTTTAACGTGGTTGTTTTTTTGAAATAAGAGTACGTGAGTATCCACTACCGCTTTGAAAACGTACTCTTCATTGTGAAGTATTCTATCCCAAAAATAATTGTTGACTAAATATTTTCTGATATTTTTAAACTTAATTGATTGAAGCCATGTATTTGGAATAATTACACCAAGTACACCTCCTTTAACTAGCAAGTGTTGATAACGTTCTAAAAATAACAAGTACAAATCTTGCTGGTAATCTTGATGATTATATTTTTCTTGAAAATAATTAAACATTGTATTATCTGTAACTTTAACGTAAGGAGGATTTCCAATTACAATGTCAAAGCCTCCATTATTTCTACCATAAGTACTTTGTGGCTCCGAAACATTGAGCGCATTAATTAAATCATTCGCATCATTATTAAGTTTCTGTACTTTGTTATATTGAGCTTTGAAAGGCAAGCGTTTATCCTCTTCTACGTTTCTGTCAAATACTTCAGGAAACCCCTTTTTCCAAGAGAATGGTTTTATTTTGTGTTCATCTCCAAAATCAATTCCACTATCATAAATATCAGTATCAATTAAAGAGTTTCCGTTTTTAATATTGTCATCTAAATTTGGCAAAACACGTTCATGAAATAGGCTTATTTGTTGTTTGATAGACGCTTCAGTTTCGCCTTCCATACATTTTAAAAGTAAACTTAGTTTGGCTACTTCAACGGCGTTGGCATCTAAGTCAACTCCAAAAATATTATTGGTTAGTATACGTTTTTTTTCGTGTGTGGTTAATGTGCCTTGTGGTGTGAATGGATTATCTTTTCCTTTTTTTGTAGCGTATCCTTTTTGATGATACCAGTTTACGTGATAGTCTAATAAATATTCGAAAGCGCCAACTAAAAAGGAGCCACTACCACAAGCTGGATCAACAATTTTTATTTTCTCAATTTCCTTTGGTGTTTTCCCTTCAATTAATTTACCAACAGTATTTTTTACAATGTATTCTACAATGTATTGAGGAGTGTAGAATACTCCACCAGCTTTGCGAACTTCGGGTTTTTCTTCAATTTTTACACTGCGGGCAGGCGTTATCCGAATTACTTTTCCAAGAAACTGTTCGTAAGCATTTCCCAATACTTCTACCGGCATTACGGAAAATTCGTAGCGGCAGAGTGGATAATAAAGTTCCTCTATTACAGATTTAATTACTTTATTATCAACTTTCAGTTTAGCGGTTATTTGGTCTTTTTCAAAATCAAAAAGTCCGGAATTGTATTTGTCGTCGGCTTGTTGGAAAAGGTCGAACAGGTTTTTATATGCATCGCCTTTGGAAACGGCTTTTTGCAATTGTCCATAAGGTTCAACCGCACGGTCTTCGCAAAAGCGTAGGAAAATTAAACGGTCAATTGTTTGCTGAACTGCAAAATTTATTTCTTCGTCATTTAATTTCCGATTATTAAGTGCAATGCTTACAGCAAGGTGTCTGCGCCAATTATCAAGACTTTGAACAAATTCTTTGTCTAATGTTTGGCTTCCTTTTTTATTCGCATCACTTTGAACAAATTTGTCGAATCGTCCTTTTGTAACTGCTTCGTGTGAAAAAGTGTCGTAAATAAAATCGAACTCTTTTATATAGTCTTCAAAATTTATGTGTTTTAAACGCGCTACGCTTGCGCTATCGTTCAGATTAGGAACACGGGAGCAATCGTAAACAATAAAATCTTCAAAGTTTGTAAGAATGGAAACGTGTGCCTGCGCACTGCTTCCATATCTTCTTAACTGATATGCAGATTCTTTATTGGTTTTTAATGCAATAGAAGGCTTTTTTGCTTCAACATAGAACAATCTTTTTTTTGCACTTCCCGAAAGGCGAAAACCATAGTCGGGTGCTTTTGATTTTCCGCGTACTACAACTTTGTCTTCGTAAATTACTTCCCGGTAGGCTTCGGAGGCTCCTTTTTCATTGTCAACGTCCCATCCTAATGCCTTGAAAAAAGGATTAATGAAATCTTGTCTTGCTTTTTGCTCGTTATAGTCGGGCAAATAATATTCCTTGCGGTGTTCCGCAAAGCGATCAACTAAATTTTGTATAATGGTTTTAGCCTGTTCCCTTGTCATATTTATTCTAAAGTGACCAAATATACAATTTTGGGTGGAGAAAAACGGAAGCTAATTGGGGCTAAAAAGTCAAATGTTGAAAATAACAACTTACATTACTTATTAAATTGAAAAATACTGAGGTATCAAACCTTTGATCTTAACTAATGTTTCAGTTACCGACAACTCACACATTCCCCCAGAAGCATTTGCATGTCCGCCACCATTAAAATGTTTGGAGGCCAATATATTCACAGGGTTTTCTTTGCCTTTGGATCGGAAGGATATTTTCATCATCCCATCACGTTCGGTAAACACAATGGCTGCGCGCATACCTTTGATGGATAAAGCAAGGTTGGCAAGGCTATCGGTATCTCCTTTTACATAATTGTATTTAGTTAGTTCTTCCTTTGATAAAGAAATGATGGAAATTTGATACTCTTCCATTATTTCCAGCTTTTCACTCATGGCATAACCTTGTAAACGTAAACGACTTGCGGTATTATTATCGCTTAGCATTTCATGAATAAGATGATGTTGTACACCAGCAGCTAAAAGCTTCGCTAATATTTCGTGCGTACGGGGCAATACCGAAGAGAACCGAAAACTTCCTGTATCGGTTAAGATACCAAGATATAAAGGTACACCCATTTTTTCATCCAGTAAGTCGGCATGTCCTGATTGTTCAATTAACTCTACTATCAATTGTGAGGTGGATGAAGCGGAGGTTTCGGAAACAACAAGCGTAGGGAATTCTTCTGGATTCAAATGGTGATCAATCATTACTTTTTTGCATGTTGCTGCCTCCAAAAGCATTTGCATTTCGGTACCTACACGATTTGTAGCATTATAATCCAAACAAAAAATTAGATCGGCCTGATTGAAAGCTGCTGTTACTTTCTGAGGTTCATCGCTCATAAGGATGATGGGCGATGTATCCAGCCAAGACAAAAACTCCGGTGCTTTATCCGGATGACAGATTACCGCCTTTTTACCCAACTTTTCTATAAAATATAATAGTCCCAAAGAACAGCCCACCGAATCTCCATCAGCAGATTTATGTGAGGTGATAACGATATTAGAAGCATTAAATATTTCAAGTTCAATTTGTTTATATATGTTCATCAGATATATTTTTTTTATTTTTTCTTTAACTCAAGTTACTTTTAAAAATTCATTGAAAAAGAAATTTAGATATGTGATATACAAATTTATTTTTGAACTTATAAAACAAAACCAATACTACACCAAGGTAAAATTACATCAATTTTCAGTTTAACCGATGGTTTATTTATAGAAATAAAACATCCAGATAACTAGAGTGTTTTTACACCCAACCTTTATATACAAAAAATGTTAATAACTTTTTTTTATTATAAAAAACAGTATAAACAGTGGCTATAAGTATTCTGTATAACATCGAATTACAAAATATTTTTAAAATAATTATTTTACTATGCGCGCATAGCAAAATAATTACTATATTTGTATTAAAATGGGCAAAACAATAACAGAAACCGTAGATTCTAAAGTTCGAACGAGCTGGCAAGTTATCAGTAGAATGTATAATGCCGAAGCTGCAGGATATGGAGGAACAATGGCTATTGTACATTTTTTATTAAATATCGATAGCAAAGAAGGTTCATACGCTTCTGAAATTGCACCCCGTTTAGGAATGGAAGGGTCCTCTCTTTCAAGAATTATTCAAACCTTAGAGCATGAAAATTTAATCATTAAAAAAAACGACAATACTGATAAGCGAAAAGTAAGACTCATATTAACTGATAAAGGAAAAAAATACAAAGAACTTGCAAAAAATAGTGTACGTGAATTTAATACCTTGTTAGAAAACAAAATTGGTAAAAAAAAGATTGATTACTTTTATAAAATAATTACAGAAATCACTAATATAGCTGAAGAAAGACGTAAACAGTTTTAACACTATATAATAAAATAAATTTTATTAATTTCATAGTTTAACTTACAGTAAATTAGAAAATAACAATTTCATAAAAAAAACAATATGAATAGATCAATTAAAAAAGTAGCGGTGCTTGGCTCCGGAGTAATGGGAAGCCGAATAGCTTGCCATTTTGCAAATATTGGAATTGAGGTTTTATTACTGGACATTGTTCCTAAAGATGCCGCAGCTGATAAAAAGAGTCGTAATAAAATTGTTAATGATGCACTTGATTTTGCTTTAAAAGCAAATCCTGCGCCTCTTTATCGTAAATCATTTGCTACACGCATTTCCACAGGTAATTTTGATGACAATATGAAAGATATTGCAACCTGCGATTGGATTATAGAAGTAGTTGTAGAGCGTTTGGACATTAAAAAACAAGTGTATGAAAACGTTGAAAAATTTCGCAAACAAGGTGCATTAGTAACGTCAAATACTTCAGGTATACCAATGAAGCTAATGAGCGAAGGGCGAAGCGAAGATTTCCAAAAACATTTTTGCGGAACACACTTCTTTAACCCTCCGCGCTACATGAAATTATTGGAAATAATTCCTGGACCAAAAACAGAATCTGCCATAATTGACTTTTTAATGGATTATGGAAATAAATACTTAGGAAAAACAACAGTATTGTGCAAAGATACCCCAGGCTTTATTGCCAACAGAATTGGTGTGGGTAATATGAGTACATTATTAAGTATTGTTAAAGAATTTGACTTAACAGTTGATGAAATTGATGCGCTAACTGGTCCTATTTTCGGGAAAGCAAAATCAGCTACATTCCGTACAATGGACATTGTTGGCTTGGATACTCACCTTTTAGTTACCAATTCATTGGTTGCAGCTTGTCCGAACGACGAAGTCCTTAACAAATTTCAAACCCCTGAGTTTGTTACAAAAATGGTAGAAAATAAATGGTTGGGTAGCAAAACCAACCAAGGGTTTTATAAACAAGTAAAATCTGCAGATGGTAAAAAAGAAATATTCAGTTTAGATTTAAAAACACTTGAATATAAACCATCAGTTAAAGTTAAATTTGCAACAATTGATGCAGCCAAAAAAATTGATAACCTGAAAGACCGATTTAAAGTATTGATTGCTGGGACAGATAAAGCAGGTGAGTTTTACCGTGCTGTATTGTCAAGAAGTTTTGCATACATCAGCAACAGAGTTCCAGAAATTACGGATGATTTCTTTAAAATAGACGAAGCAATGTGTGCTGGGTACGCATGGGAAATTGGTCCGTTTGACGTGTGGGATGCTTTAGGAGTTGCTGAAGGAGTAAAATTAATGGAAGCAGCCGGATTAAAACCTGCGCAATGGGTAAGCGATATGCTTGCTGCAGGCAATACCAACTTCTACAAAATAGAAAACGAACAACGTAAATATTACGATATTGCTTCTAAATCATACAAAGTTATTCCAGGTACAGAATCGTTCATTTTATTGGACAACATTCGTGCAACAAAAACGGTATGGAAAAATGCAGGTGCCAGTATTCAAGATATTGGTGATGGCATTTTAAACCTTGAATTCCACGGTAAAATGAATGCTTTAGGAAATGAGCAAATTCAAGGATTGGAAACTGCAATAGCTATGGCTGAAAAAGATTTCAGAGGTTTGGTTGTTTCAAATGAAGGAGCTAATTTTTGTGCAGGTGCTAATGTTGCACAAATATTTATGTTGGCATCTAATCAGGAGTTTGATGAGTTGAACATGGCAATTAAACAATTCCAAAGTGCAATGATGCGTGTACGTTACTCTTCCATTCCGGTTGTAGTAGCGCCTCATAACATGGCATTAGGTGGCGGTTGCGAATTAAATATGCATTCCGATAAAGTTGTTGCACATTCCGAAACCTATATGGGATTAGTTGAATTTGGTGTAGGTTTAATCCCTGGTGGAGGCGGATCTAAAGAGTTTGCATTGCGTTTATCCGATGAATATTCTGATGGAGATGTTGAATTGAATCGTTTTCGTGATCGTTTCTTAACAATTGGACAAGCTAAAGTTTCTACATCTGCACATGATGCATTTGATTTGGGGTATTTACGTAAAAATAAGGATGAGATTGTTACTTCACGCAGTTTATTGTTAACATCTGCAAAAGCAAGCTGTATAGCATTGTCCGAAGCTGGATATACACAACCTGCAAAACGCAAAGATATTCGCGTATTGGGTCGTCAGGCACTAGGCTTAGGTTATATGGGAGCTAGCTCCATGCGTTCAGGTGGGTACATCAGTGAGCATGATGAATTAATTTCCAGAAAATTAACTTATGTAATGGCTGGTGGTGATTTATCAATGCCAACTTTAGTAAGCGAACAATACTTGTTAGACCTGGAACGCGAAGCATTTTTATCGCTTTGCGGTGAAAGAAAAACATTGGAGCGTATCCAAAGTTTAATTACAGGTGGCAAAATTTTAAGAAATTAAAAGAACGCCCCACCCGACCTCCCCTGAAGGAGAGGAGACTAAGTAGGGCAAAACTCAAACAATGAACAAGACTATTCAATAAAGTATTAACACATCCTCCGCTCCCCTTTAGGGGCTGGGGGGCAAAACTTTTTTTCACATGAACGCATATATAGTAGCAGGTTTCAGAAGTGCAGTAGGTAAATCCGGCAGAGGCGGATTACGTTTCACACTTCCAGTAGATTTAGCAGCAGGTGTTATTAAACACATGATGGCAACAGTACCAAACATTAAACCAGAACAAATTGACGATTGTATTGTTGGTTGTTCTAATCCTGAGGCTGAACAAGGTTTGAATATGGGACGCCTTATTTCATTAAAAGCTTTTGATAGCGATAAAGTACCGGGCGAAACCGTTAACCGTTATTGCTCCTCAGGTTTAGATACTATAGCCATTGCGTCTGCAAAAATTCACGCAGGTATGGCCGATTGTATTGTTGCCGGTGGTGTTGAAAGCATGAGTGTGATACCAATGGGCGGCTGGAGAGTTGTTCCTGACTACAAAGTTGCTTTAACAGATCCTACAGCATATTGGGGAATGGGCTTAACGGCAGAAGCTGTTGCCAACGAATTTAAAATTACCCGTGAAGAACAAGATGCATTTGCATTCGCGTCTCACCAAAAATCGTTAAAAGCGATTAAAGAAGGTACTTTTAAAGATGATATTGCTCCTATAAAAGTAGAGGAAGTTTATTTGGACGAAAATGAAAAAAGAAAAACGCGCGAGTATATTTTTGATACAGATGAAGGTCCACGTGCAGATACAACCCTTGAAGGATTAGCAAAATTACGCCCTGTATTTCATGCAAAAGGTAGCGTAACTGCAGGTAACTCTTCTCAAACTAGTGATGGTGCAGCATTTGTGATGGTAGTAAGTGAAAAATTTATGAAAGAAAATAACTTAAAACCTATTGCTCGCTTAATTACTTATGCTGTATCAGGTGTTCCTCCTCGCATTATGGGAATTGGTCCAATAGAAGCTATTCCAAAAGCATTGAAACAAGCAGGTATGACATTGGATCAAATTGACCTAATTGAATTAAACGAAGCGTTTGCTTCTCAATCATTAGCTATTATCAAAGAATTAGGATTAAACCCTGAAATTACTAACGTAAACGGTGGAGCAATTTCATTAGGTCACCCATTAGGATGTTCGGGTGCAAAACTTTCTGTTCAATTGTTCAACGAATTAAAACGCAGAAAGAAAAAATACGGAATCGTTTCCATGTGTATTGGAACAGGACAAGGTGCTGCAGGTATTTTTGAAATGATGTAATATTGATGTACTGATTAACTGATGTGCTAATGTGCTAATGATTTTATTTCAGTGCTAGAAACTAATTACTAATTACTAAAGACTTAAAACCATGACAACAGCAACAAACTTAACTTTAAAAGGAGGAGAATTCCTTATTAAAGAATCAGAAGCACAAGACGTGTTTATTCCTGAACAATGGAATGAAGAACAATTGATGGTTGCGAATACTTGTCTCACTTTTCTTGATCAAGAAGTTATTCCCAACCTATCTAGAATTGAAGTACAAGAAGAAGGTTTAATGCCTGCTTTATTAGATAAAGCTGGAGAACTTGGGTTATTGGGAATCTCTATTCCTGAAGAGTTGGGAGGGTTTGGTAAAGACTTTACTACTTCCATGTTGGTTACCGAAAAACTGGGAGGAGGAGGCTCTTTTGCGGTAGCTATTGCTGCACACACCGGAATTGGAGCATTGCCTACATTATACTATGGTAATGCAGCACAAAAAGCAAAATACATACCCAAATTTGCAAGTGGAGAGTGGAAAGCCGCATATTGTTTAACGGAGCCAAGTGCAGGTTCGGATGCTAATTCAGGGAAAACAAAAGCAGTACTTTCGGCTGATGGTAAACATTATATCCTTAACGGACAAAAAATGTGGATCACCAATGGTGGATTTGCAGATGTTTTTACTGTGTTTGCTAAAATTGACAATGATGAAAACTTAAGTGCTTTTATCGTTGAAAAATCATTTGGAGGAATTACATTAAATGCTGAAGAGCATAAAATGGGAATTAAAGGAAGTTCCACTCGTCAAGTATTTTTTAACGACTGTAAAGTTCCTGTGGAAAATTTATTATCTGATCGGGAAAACGGATTTAAAATAGCTGTAAATATTTTAAACTTAGGTCGAATAAAATTGGCTGGTGCTACTATTGGCGGTAGCAAAGTTACTTTATCTCAAGCTATAAATTATGCTAATGAACGTATTCAATTTGGAAAACCTATTTCAAAATACGGTGCTATTAAATATAAAATTGCAGAATCTGCTATTCGCATTTATGCAACGGAAGCTGCTACATACAGAGCAAGCTATAATATGGAAGAAGCTACCAATGCGCTTATTGCAGGTGGTATGGAAGAATTAAAAGCAAAATTAAAAGGTGTTGAACAATTTGCTGTTGAAGCTGCTATTTTAAAAGTACATGCTTCCGAAGTATTAGATTATGTAGTGGATGAAGGCGTTCAAATTTATGGGGGGATGGGCTACAGTGCAGAAGCTCCTATGGACAGAGCATACCGCGATTCGCGTATCAACCGTATTTTTGAAGGAACAAACGAAATTAACCGTATGTTAATTGTGGACATGATGTTGAAACGCGCCATGAAAGGTGAGTTAGACTTATTAACTGCTGCAACCAACGTTGGTAAAGAGTTGATGGGTATTCCTGATTTCAGTTCTTCCGAAAAAACATTGTTCTCCGAAGAGAAAAAATACATCATTAATTTTAAAAAAGCGATATTAATGGTAACAGGTTCTGCTGTTAAAAAATTAATGGCAACATTAAGCAAAGAGCAAGAGTTGTTGATGAATATTGCCGATATGACCATTGAAACTTACGTTTGTGAATCGTTACAACTACGTGTTGAAAAACTAGTAAGCATCCGTGGTGAAGAAGCATGCAAAGAACAATTAGAAATGATGCGTGTGTATTTAAACGACGCTGCCGACAGAATTCATAAATCGGCAAAAGAGGCTATCAATAGCTTTGCCGAGGGTGATGAGCGTAACGTAATGTTAATTGGGTTAAAACGTTTCACAAAAACGGAAGGGATTAACACTACAGCAGCACGTAGAGTAATTGCTGACCGATTAATAAAAGAGAATAAATATTGTTTTTAGTTTTTTTAGAAGGCAGAATGTAGAAGACAGAAGTAAGAATAAAGAATAAAAATGCCATTGTACGTTTTACAATGGCATTTTTATTTTAAATTAGTAACCTAAACTTATTATCCGGTGCGTCATCGCGAGGACGAACGACGAAGCAATCTCAAACGAACCGAACTTTAAACTTTAAACTAAACAATGCCTTCCATGAATTTGAATACAGCCAAAACACCTAATATGTACCGAGAGAATATTAAGTTAGGTATGGAGGTTGATATTGTATTAAAAAAAGATCAGCGTACAGGCAAACGTACGCGCGGTAAAGTGCAGTGGATTTTAACTAGTGCGGCATTTCACTCCAGAGGAATAAAAGTAACTCTTGATACCAGACAGGTTGGAAGAGTACAAGAATTTATCAAATAATTTATCCCCTTATTTTTTATTATTGAAGGTTACTTTATACTTCCATTTCATTTAAAATTACTTACTGAGAATATTTTTTTATATATTGCAATACAAAAACATCTTTTGACAAACATTTGGTAGAAACTAAAGTGCCAAAATTAATCGTTAATATATATATGAAAATTATAGTTACTATATTATTAATAATACTTACTAGTTTAACAATGGTAAGTCAAAATTTTGAAGGGAAAATATCATACAACAATGCTTATAAAAGTAAAAAATGGATCTTATCAGATGAAAAACTAAATTCTTTGATGGGCACAAAACAAGATTTTTTTGTTAAAGGAGGCGATTACAAATCTATTACCAATGGCACATTTCAATGGACAGCTTTTGTCAATAAAGACAATAAAATTTACACCAAAATTTTAGATAATGAAACTATTTATTGGAATGATGCGCTAACACAAGAAAGTACGATTATTAAAGTTGAATTGCATAAAGACGCAATAGAAATTTTAGGATATAAATGTGATGAGATTATATTAACAACCAAAGATGGTACATCAAAATACTACTTTAATATTGCAACCGCTGCCGATTTTAAGCTTTATGAAAAACATAAATTTGGAAACTGGTACGAATATTTAAAAATGGCAAATGCTTGGCCATTAAAAATTGTAATTGACAATGATAAATTTTCGTTAATAAGTATTGCTACTGAAGTAAAAGAAATGAAATTAGATGGGAAAGCATTTATAATTCCGACAAATGCTAAAATCAAAAAAAATCCATTTTAAGAACCCTATTCAAATATAAAAATTAACAACTTTTATAATTGAAAAACTTATATTTAAAATTAATCTAAAAATCATTATGGCTAAAAATTCTGAATCGAGTGCTGAAGTAATAAAACCTTTTGAAGGAAAAATACTTTATGATAACACTTATAAAAGTAAAAACATGATGATGCCTAGCGCACTCTGGAACTCCATGATGGGCTCTAAAGGTGAATACTTTATTAAAGGCGGCGATTATAAATTAATATCTAACGGAAGTTTAAACAAATGGCAAATTTATATTAATAAGGACAATAAAGTTTACAGTAAACTGTCTAGCTCTTCTGCAATTTTATTTAATGAAGGAGAGGTTAATGTTGATGAAATTTTAAAAGTAGAAGTTAATAAAAATGTTCTTGAAGTTCTTGGATACCTTTGTGATGAACTTGTTATGACTTGCAAATCAGGAGTTCAAAAATTTTACTATAATGCTGCTATTGCGGTTGATGCTAAACTTTTTGAAAAACACAAATTTGTAAATTGGGCCGAATATATTAAAGTTGCAAACGCTTTGCCTTTAAAACGTTTAGTAACTACATCTTATTTTACAATGGAATGTATAGCTACAGAAATAACTCCTATGAAATTGGATAATTCAACATTTGAACTTCCTGCCGGAGTTGAAATAAAAAAGAATACATATTAACAAATTAATTAAATCGTTAATTGGAATTTATAGACGAAAAGATCGAAGCTTATGCCTTAGATCATTCTCAACCTGAATCGGAAGTTTTAAAAAAACTCAACCGAGATACGCATGCGCATGTGCTAATGCCCAGAATGTTATCCGGGCACATGCAGGGCAATTTATTGAGTATGCTGAGTAATATGATACAACCCAAACAAATTCTGGAAATAGGCACTTACACAGGCTATTCAGGAATTTGTTTGGCACAAGGGTTACAACAAGATGGCAAATTACATACCGTTGATATTAATGAAGAATTGGAGAAAATGGTTCGTTCATTTTTTGATGATGCCGGATTAACCGATAATATCAATTACTACATTGGCAACGCATTAGAAATTATTCCTACCATCAACGAAATGTTTGATTTGGTATTTATTGATGCTGACAAAAAAAACTATTCGGCTTATTATGATTTAGTATTTAATAAGGTGCGCAAAGGTGGCTACATTATTGCCGACAATGTATTGTGGAGCGGTAAAGTACTGTCGCAAGCCGAAAAAATGGATGCCGATACCAAAGCAATGGACGATTTCAATAAAAAAGTCCATTCAGATACTCGCGTTGAACACATGTTACTTCCTATAAGAGATGGGTTGATGATTGCCCGAAAAATTATTAACTAAAAAACGATCCCTCTTATTTTTTTTCCTGCAAAAACAAAAAATAAACTATCACAAATATGGTAGCGGCAGCAGTGGTTGTAAATGTGGCAGCAGGATTAAAATTTGTCCAAATTAAACCTGCTGTGATGCTAGCAAACAATGTAGCAATACTTGCACAGCTTGCATGAAATCCAATAGCGGTAGCTATTTCCGTGGAAGGCACCAGTTTAGCAATCCAGGCTTTTGAAACACCCTCCGTTGCAGCAGCATAAACTCCATAAATAAAAAACAAAATATATAAAGTAAACTCCGTTTTTGCAAAAGCTATTCCACCGTAAACAATTGCAAATAAAAATAACCCGATGAGGAAAGTTGCCTTCATTCCAATTTTATCTGCAAGGCTTCCAAAAGGGTATGAAAATAAAGCATATATTAAATTATAAAAAATATAAACACCTATAATATGCAAATCGTTTATGCCTATATTTTTTGCCATCAACAATAAAAAAATGTCGGAGCTATTGAATAATGTAAACATGATAAGTCCAAGTACCACATTTTTATAAGCTAAGGGTGCTATTTTCCAATAACCAAAATAAGAAAATAGTCCAGTTTTTGAAGTAACAACATTTGTTGCAAAAGTTTTAGGTTTCTCTTTAATAAGAAAAATCAATCCCACACCAACGAGTCCGGGAATAAAGGCTATTAAAAAAAGAGGTTTATAATGCGCCGGATAAAAATATAAAAAGGCTAATGCAAGGGATGGACCTAATGCAGCACCAAAAGTATCCATAGCTCGGTGCAAACCAAATACTTTCCCTTTATTTTCTTTGGTACTTTCGTCGGATAACATAGCATCTCGCGCACCTGTTCGGATAGCCTTTCCTAATCTATCGGTACTACGTACCACTAAAACCCAAACAGGATACCCAAATAAAGTCATCAATGGTTTGGATACATTGCTTAACAAATAGCCCAACTTAACAAAAGGTAATCGTTGCCCTTTATCATCCGACAATTTACCGAAA
>CANFLQ010000023.1 GCA_947447995.1 Bacteroidota bacterium
AGGTCAGTTGCTGCCGAACCTAATCGGCGCAAGCCATGTGTGTTTTTCATAAAATATTTGAATACTTCCATGTATTGATCCAGCTTGCTATAATCATAATAAGGAAAGCCTGTAGCTAATAAGGAATCGGCTAGTGTTGGAACTTTAGAAACGTTAATTTCTTGTCCGTTTAAATATGCTTTGCTGCCTTGCCAGGCATAAAAACATTCATCTAAATTAATTTCATAAATTACACCAAGCACTAATTCTTTGTTTTGCATAAGTGCTATGCTTATTGAATAACAAGGTATTCCATGTATAAAGTTAGTTGTGCCATCTAGAGGATCTATAATCCAATTGTATACATCTCCTTTTTTTGTTGAGGTTCCTTCTTCGGCAATGAATCCCGAATCGGGCAATAAAGCGGAAAGCTTTTCTATTAATTTAATTTCTGAAGTTTTATCGACGTAAGAAACAAAGTCGTTTTTGCCTTTTACTTCAATTTTGTTAACCGAAAATTGTTCCCGTTCATTTTTTATAAATGCCCCAACTTGTCTGGATAGTTCGCAAACCTCTAGGCAAAGGCTTTGTAAATTGATACTCATGCTAAATTGTTTTGACCAAAGTTACAATTTTTAATAGCAATTAAACTGCTATTTATTTAAGAAACATTTTTGTATTTTTGAGTACATCATATGAAAGAACGGGTTTTTAATTCTACCTATATTCAAAAAATTATCGGCATAACTGTGTTGATGATATTACTTTTGTCCCCTTCTTTTTTGAATGCTCAAGCCATTACTAAATTTGACATAACGGTAAAGTTTAACATTTCCGATGGCGACTTTAAAAATTCAACAATAATAATTGAAAGGGACGGGCAACCGTTCAGAGTGATTAATCCGAATAAAGAAAAACACGCTGTTGAATTGTCTTTTGGGTCGGAGTATATGTTTACGTTCAAAAAAATTGGATACATCACTAAAAGTGTTATTGTTAATACTAAAATTCCTAAAGACAGGGAGAAAGAACCTTTTGCCAGATTTAGTATGGAGGTTAGGATATTGCCTCAACCCGAAGAGCAGGTTGTTACTTACTCCCAACCCGTAGGAATCATTAAATACAGTGATAAAATTGGTGATTTTGATTTTGATAAGGATTATTCATTAACCGTTCAGGAAATGCAAAAAAAAGCTGTTGAGTCTGCGGTAAAAGTGCCTAAAGCTCCTACGCCTCCTCCTCGACCAACAGCACCGGAAACGCCTAAAGCTTCCATTGCACCAAGCAAACCTATCCCGGTTGTAGTAAAAGAGCCTGAGTATAAGCCTGAACCTCCTAAAAAGAAACCGGTGGTAGCTCCACCGGATCGCCCGCAAAAACCTATTGTTAAAAATAAAACAGTAAAGGTTATTCAGGAAGACAGACGAAAAATAACCATTATTAGCGTTAATGTAGATGGTGTTGACCACCACTATAAAAAGGAAGAATATTCCTGGGGAGGAGTTTATTATTACAAAGAAGACAAAAGAATTACGGAGTTAACGTTTAATAATGAAGCGGATTTTTAATGTTTAGTTCAAAGATATTTAGTTCAAAGTTATAAAGTTCAAAGTTATGGCTACTAATTCCAACTAAAAGTTCATCGGACATTAAACAAGGGACTTCAACTTTGAACTTTGAACTTCTTATTAAAATACCAAACACCCGTTAAGCCAATAAAAAATAACAATGAGGAGATAAGTTCAGCTTGTGTAAAAGCAAAGCCGTTAACATGATAAAGTGTATTTACGCGTATTTGTTCAATAAAAAAACGTTCAATACCATTAAATATAAGGTATACCGAAAATAATACTCCTGGAGCTTTGATACGTTTTCGCAAATTCCATAACACAAAAAATAAGAAGACACACATTAACGTTTCATAAAAAGGAGTAGGAAAAACAGGTGGTACTAAATGATTGCAATATCTCTCGCCAATGCAATTAGCAATAGGCTCACCAACGCTGTTCACATTGTTAGGATAATCATAACTCCAAACCCAATCAGGCGCCCAACTTAACCAGTTTGGTTTTGGACTAAGGTTATCAATTCCCCAATCGCCATCGCCCGAAACGTGGCATCCAATACGCCCAATAGCGTAACCAATCATTAATGCAGGTGCCGAAGTATCAATTAAATGTGTAACCGGGATTTTATTTTTACGACCATAAATTATTAATGCAATAGCAGCCACAATTAGTCCCCCATACATAGTTAAGCCACTGAAAGAAAGTAAAGCTCCAACGGGGTCAACAACAAATTCATCCCAATTTTCCAGGTTATGAAAAATTTTAGCACCCAAAATACCAAATAATGCAGCAATTAGTGTCATAGTGCCTACATGCTGATGCGCGAGCATTGTTTCTTCAACCAAAATGGGCTTCGGTAATTTTACTTTTTCGTTTTCACGGAATTTGAGATAAGCAGAAATTGCTGCACCTAGTATAGCGCCCATCATATTGCCTTCTGTAGAAAGTAAAAATCCTTGAGTGTTTTCGGTAAATGCTTTGAAATTAAGAGCAACAAATACTAATTTATATCCAATTAAAAAACCAACAATAGCCGCAGTGATAAGCTCTGCTGTTGTGGCTTTTGCACCTTTTAATGTTTTTATTTTTTGTGGTTCTAATAAACCTTCTTGTTCTTTACGTTGAAGTTCTTTTGTCCAAAAATACGAAGCCACTAAAAAACCCATGGCAACAAAAAAACCAAAACTCTGAATCATTTTAAGGAAAGGCAAATCCAGTCCAAACAAGTCTTTTACAGCGTAATATATAGAGGGATACATTTTTTATTTATTAGGTTGGATGATTATTGGTTTGCCAATTCGTTGGTCAATAGTTTTGCCAATATAGTTCCATCGGCATCCATTTGTTCCAAGGTTATATCCTTCATTTGGTTTACCAATGAAGCGTTAAATGGTATTTTAACTTTTATATAATTATCGGTAAAGCCGGTCATAAAGGTTTCGGTTTTGTCGGCTTCAAACAGTACAGGTCGGGTTTGTCCTAAATGTTGCTCGTAAAAATGGTGAAGCTTTTTTGCAGAAAGTATACGCAACATTTTGTTGCGTTTTTTTCTGATATGAACAGGAACAACATCTTTCAAATGAATAGCATCGGTATTGTCCCTTTCGGAATACGTAAACACGTGTAAATAAGAAATGTTCAATTCATTCAGGAAATTATAGGTATCCATAAAATCATCGTCGGTTTCCCCGGGAAAGCCAACAATAACATCTACACCAATACAGCAATGCGGCATAACTGATTTGATCTTTGCAACACGTTCGGTATATAATTCACGCATATACCTTCTGCGCATAGCTTTTAATATTTTGTTGCTACCCGATTGAAGTGGGATATGAAAATGAGGTACAAATCGTTTGGATTGTGCAACAAACTCAATAATTTCATCTTTTAATAAATTGGGTTCAATAGATGAAATACGGAACCGTTCAATGCCTTCTACATTTTCCAATTCTTTTACTAAATCAAAAAATGTTTCTTTTTTTTCTAGTTTAGAATCTTGATTCTCTAGTCTTGATTCTGTCTTCTTACTTCTATCTTCTAATTTCTTACTATTTCCAAAATCCCCAAGGTTAACACCTGTCAATACAATTTCTTTTATCCCTTGTTTGGCAACCTTTAAGGTATTGTTTACTGCATTTTTAATACTGTCGCTGCGGCTATTGCCTCGTGCTAATGGAATAGTACAAAATGAACAGTTATAATCGCAGCCATCCTGAACTTTTAAAAACACTCGGGTTCTGTCGCCAAAGGAGTAGGAATCAACAAAGGTATTTACATCCTCAATTTCACAACTGATAATTTCTGCTTTTGTTTTTTTTGTGAGATTGTTCAGGTAATTTAGCAATTTGAATTTTTCAGAAGCTCCCAGCACCAAATCAACTCCTTCGATGTTAGAAATTTCCTCGGGCTTTAATTGAGCATAACAGCCTATTACTACAATATACGCATCCGGTGAAATATTGAGTGCTGATTTCACAATAAGCTTACATTCTTTGTCGGCATTTGCGGTTACCGAACACGTATTTATAACATATACATCCGAAGGTTCTTTAAAATCTACTTTTAAATACCCTTGCTCCTCAAATAATCGCGAAATGGTAGATGTTTCTGAAAAATTCAGTTTACAGCCAAGTGTATGAAATGCTACTTTTTTCATTGGACTGCGAATTTACTAAATTCCCTTGAATTGATTGTTTGAAATGTGTTGATAATTGGTAAGGTTTAAATTGTTCTTAATGCAAAAGGATTTCTTAAAATTGATTGCGCAAAAATCGCACACAAAATTTACTATGAAAAAACAAATACTATTCCTCTTACTGGCTGCAGTGGCAGCATCTTGTTCTCCTCCTAATAAAAAAAACGCTTCGGCAACTGTATTCAAATATAATGAAATGGCAGGTATCACCTCCTTGGATCCTGCAGCAGCTCGTTCTTTTGAAAATATATGGGCAGTAAATCAACTGTATAACGGGTTGGTGCAAATGAATGACTCCTTACATGTAGAACCCTCAGTTGCAAAGTCGTGGAATATTAGCAAGGATGGTTTAACGTATACTTTTCAATTAAATACATCCGTTTTATTTCATGATAATAAATGTTTTCCTCAAGAAAAGGGACGCAAAGTAGTGGCGCAGGATTTTGTTTTTAGTTTCAACCGATTGTTAGATGCAACGGTATCCAGTGCTACATCATTATTGTCCAAAGTAGATTTGAATAATCAAAAAGGATTTGAAGCAGCAAACGACAGTACATTTATTATTCATTTGACAGAACCTTTTACTCCATTTTTGGGGATTTTAACGATGAAGTTTTTTTCGGTGATCCCGAAGGAAGCTGTTGATTTATATGGAGATGATTTGCGCAGAAATCCTGTAGGAACCGGTCCTTTTAAATTTAAGATGTGGGAAGAAGGCTCTAAAATGGTAATGGTTAAAAATGTTAATTATTTTGAGTTTGAAGGAGCACATCGTTTACCATATTTGGATGCAGTATCCATATCTTTTATCAAGGATAAAGAAACTGCATTTTTTGACTTTCTGCAAGGTAATATAGATATGGTTTCGGGTATTGATGCTATTAATACCGATGAGGTATTTACAGCCCAAGGGAAGTTGAAAGATGCTTATAAATCCAAATTTACCATGCAAACACAACCGTATTTAAAAACAGATTATTTGGGTTTTTTGATTGATGAAAACATGGCATCCATTAAAGATTCCCCGTCTAAAAATAAAGCACTTCGTCAGGCAATCAGTTATGGTTTTGATCGTAAAAAAATGGTAATGTATTTGCGTAAAAACCTTGGAGTTGCTGCTAATGCAGGTTTTATTCCTCTAGGGCTACCATCATTTAATCCCAAAATAGTGAAGGGCTATGATTATAATCCTGAAAAGGTAAAAGAATTATTGTTTTTGGCTGGTTATCCCGAGGCCAAAGGTTTGCCTGAAATAACACTTACAACAAGCGAGCAATACTTGGAATTGGCCGAATACATACAATCTCAGTTAAGTGAGTTTGGTTTTAAAATTAAAATTGATGTTCAAAAAGCTTCTGTATTATCCGAAGCAATTGCTAATTCCAAGGTTAATTTTTTTCGCAAATCATGGGTAGCAGATTATCCGGATGAAGAAAATTTTTTATCTCTGTTTTATAGTAAAAATTGGAGCCCGAAAGGATTTAATTACACCCACTATAATAATCCTGAGTACGATTTGTTATATGAAAAATCTCAAAGAGAATTAAATGATTCGGTTCGTTACCAGTTCTATCAGCAAATGGATAAAATGTTAATGGATGATTTGCCTATAACACCTATATACTATGATCAGGTGGTTAGATTGGTACAAAATAATATTAGTGGATTAACCTCTAATCCCATGAATATACTTTCATTGAAAAGGGTTAAGAAAATTCATGTGGAGTAAAATAACTGCTCAGTAAAAAAATAAAAACGGCTACAATTTCTTGCAGCCGTTTTTATTAATAAATATTCAATTTATTTAATTACCACTATTTTTTTTGTGAGTAATTAAATCCTTATTTATTCCAACAACAAAATAAATACCATTACTTAAATTATCTATATTAAAAGAAAAATTAGTTGCAATAAAAATTTAACTTAAAAAACAATGATGATTTTTAATTGAATAGATCTGTTTTCATCCTAATGAACGTAATAATCGTATCAAAGGGAGTTCTTTACAAACTAACCACAGCAAAACCTGCTCCTAATAGAATAACCACAAATTTGATAAGGTTAAAGCGGTGGTTTTCGCTGGACTCAAATAAAATGGTTGTGGAAATATGAAGGAAAATGCCGACAACAACAGCCATAATCCTGTCGAAATAGGAAGAGAAATTTCCGATAATATTGGCATCCAAAGCATAACTTGTAAAACTACCAAGTGGTGTAATCAATGCAAATACTAAAAGCCATAAAATTGCAGCTTGCTTTGGGATTTGTGATTTTAAAAGCATGGTCATCAATGCCATTGCTATTGGTATGTTGTGCATCACAATACCTGTTAATAATGAACTGTGTGCATGTGTAGTATCGTTCGCTAAGGGCATTCCTTCTAAAAATGAATGTATGGAAAGCCCAATCATTACTGCATAAGGGAATTTATTCCCTTTATGTCCGTGATGATGAATGTGTATGTGTCCGTGTTCAATACCTTCGGAGAAAAACTCTAATAATATCTGAATAAAAAAACCAATCAGAATAAAAACACCAATGTTAGGTGTGCCCGATAAATATATTTCGGGGATGAGGTGTAAGGCGCAAATAGCAAATAAAAAAGAGCCGCTGAAAGACAATATTAATTTTAAATTTTTGCTGCTAATATTGATGTACAGCACACTTAACCCGCTAACAATAACAGATAAAAAAAGTAATATGTACATCCAGTAGTTCATAAGCCCCCAACCCCTAAAGGGAAGTAGTATTTTAATTAAATTGTTAAATTACTCTTTTAAAACTATCGCCTCTCCCTTTAGGGTTGGGGCAAAATAATCTCCCCATTAGGGGGTGGGGGGTTTCTGCCCAATTATTATCAACCTATCTGAGCTATTCTCATTAAACTCTTCCAACTTATAATTGCCGCGCAAATGTAGTATTTTAAGTTTATTGGTTGCAAAATATTTCTCAAAATCGACAAGTGTAAGTGCTTTCACTTTTTCTTGAAAAACATACTGTATAGCCTTATCTGAGAACTCAATTTGTTTGACAATAAAGTTGTTAATTATACTGCGGGTTATTTTAAATTCAATGCCTTCACAAATCTTTGTTTCGTTATTAACTAAATTAGCAATCACCTTTTTTACATTCATAAAATCAAGTACAAAAATACCATTGGCTTTAAGTGCTTTGCTCACGGAGTTAATAGTAGCGTAATCGTCTTTAGGGCTTTCAAAATATCCGAAACTGGTAAATAAATTTAAAACATAATCATAATAATGTATCCGTCCTGTTTTACGCATATCCTGCACATAAAATTCAAGACTGCCTTTTCCATTCTCACTTACATGTTCAAATTGTTTAGCATACGCAATACTTTCTGGTGATAAATCTACGCCAACAACATTGTATTCTGTCTCCCCTTTAGGGGTTGGGGGCATTTTGTTCAAATAAACTGAATGTCGACCTTTACCGCATCCCAAATCAAGAAAACGGGCGTTTTTTTTTGGCTCTAAAAAACCAATTAGATTATCTATAAATAATTCTGCTTCACAATCGTTTCTATCTTTATATAATATATGGTAGTAGGGCGAATTGAACCAATTCTCAAACCATTGTTGTTTGTCGGACATTATTTGATTTTTTGCAAAAGTAGGGATAAAAATGGAACACGGATTGGGCGGATTGCGCTGATTTATGTGAATCAAATTTTAAAGCCTCTGTTTTTTTATCTGTGAAAATTCGTTCAATCCGCCTAATCCGCGTTCTATTAAAATTAGCTATTCATCAATAGCTCTAAGAGCATCGGTAATCCTACACCCGCTTTTTCTTTTATCACGGTAAGGTTGGAAACTCCTCCAATTTTTACATCACTAGGGTCAATTAAATATTTAGGAATATTAGGCTTTACATAATCAATCAACCCTGCTGCCGGATATACCACCATTGATGTTCCTATAACCATAAAAATATCTGCCTGGGCAGCAATGTCATAAGCCTTTTCCATTTCGGGAACTTGTTCGCCAAACCATACAATGTGTGGTCTAAGTTGAGAGCCTCTTTCGCATTTATCGCCAAGGTTTAATTCGGCTCCTTTAATTGGATAAATCAGAGAAGGATTGGTCGTACTTCTACTTTTAAAAATTTCGCCATGCAGGTGAAGCACCTTTTTTGATCCTGCTCGTTCGTGTAGGTCGTCAATATTTTGTGTGATGATATGCACATCGTATTTTTTTTCAAGTTTTACCAAGGCTAAATGCCCTTTATTGGGTTTGGTCTCTAACACTTGTTTACGTCGTTTATTGTAAAAATCCAGTACCAATTCCCTGTTTTTCTCCCAACCTTGAGGTGTTGCAACTTCCATAATGTGGTATTCTTCCCACAAGCCATCGCTGTCTCTAAAAGTTTTAATTCCACTTTCGGCGCTAATTCCAGCACCTGTAAATACTACTATTTTTGGTTTCATTTGAGGAGTAAAGTTATGAAAAATGCCCTCAAAAAATAATAATTCGAGGTAATTTCTTATATTCGCAACTTATAAAAATTGGAAAGATGTCAAAATTAAGAAAGCAAGAAGCATTAGATTATCATTCTCAGGGTAGACCTGGAAAAATAGAGGTTGTACCTACTAAACCTCACAGTTCTCAACGCGATTTATCATTGGCATATTCACCGGGTGTTGCTGAACCCTGTTTAGAAATAGAAAAAAATCCGGAAGATGCCTATAAGTATACAGCAAAAGGTAATTTGGTTGCTGTAATATCAAATGGTACTGCGGTACTTGGACTAGGAAACATTGGAGCCTTAGCATCCAAGCCCGTTATGGAAGGAAAGGGTTTATTGTTTAAAATATTTGCTGATATAGATGTGTTTGATATTGAAGTAGATGCAACGGATGTAGATTTATTTGTAAATACTGTTAAAGCCATTGCTCCAACTTTTGGAGGAATAAATTTAGAAGATATTAAAGCTCCCGAATGTTTTGAAATTGAGCGCAGATTAAAGGAGGAATTAAATATTCCTTTGATGCACGACGATCAACATGGAACCGCCATTATTTCATCGGCAGCATTGTTAAACGCCTGTACAGTTGCTAATAAAAAAATTGGAGAAGTTAAAATTGTGGTAAATGGGGCAGGAGCATCTGCCATATCTTGTGCTAAACTTTACATTTCCGTTGGTGCCAAAAAGGAAAACATCACTATGCTAGATAGTAAAGGAGTATTAACAGTTGACCGTGATGATTTGGATGAACAAAAATCATTTTTTGCTTCTAAGATAAAAAATGTAAAAACATTGGAAGAAGCGATGGTTGGAGCCGATGTGTTTGTAGGTCTTTCAAAGGGAAATGTTGTTAGTCAAAAAATGATACAATCTATGGCAAATCAACCAATTGTATTTGCTTTAGCCAATCCCGATCCTGAAATACCTTACGAAGATGCAATAGCAGCTCGTCCAGATCTTATTATGGCAACAGGTAGAAGCGACCACCCTAATCAGGTAAACAATGTATTGGGCTTCCCTTTTATTTTTCGTGGAGCGTTGGATGTACGCGCTACACAAATTAATGAAGCTATGAAACTGGCTGCCGTTTATGCAATTGCCGAATTAGCGAAAGAGCCAGTTCCCGAATCTGTAAACTTAGCTTATGATCGTAAAAATTTATCATTCGGTCCCGAATACATTATCCCTAAACCTATCGACTTACGTTTAATTTATACTGTTGCACCCGCAGTTGCAAAAGCTGCAATTGAATCTGGCGTTGCTCAATATAAAATAACAGATTGGGAAGGTTACCATCAGGAATTAGTTACACGTGTAGGTTTAGATAGCAAGTTAATGAGAAATCTTACTATCAAAGCAAAACGTAATCCCAAACGTGTTGTATTTGCTGAAGCAGATAATTACAAAATATTAAAAGCAGCTCAACAAGTTGCCGATGAAGGTATTGCAAAACCAATTTTGTTGGGAGATATAGATAAAATCAACAAAATGATTGCAGATAATAATTTGGATATGCTAGATATTCCAATTATTGATCCGATGAGTTCTACTGAAGAAAATAAAAGAAATGCGTATGGCGATATTTTCTTTAAAAATCATAAACGCAAAGGATTCACCTTATATGAATCACGTAAATTGATGCGTGAACGTAATTATTTTGGAGCCATGATGGTGGAAACGGGAGAAGCAGATGCCATTATTACTGGATTATCTCGTAAATATGCCGATCCTATACGTACAGCTTTGCAAGTAATAGGGGTGCGCCCTGGCGCTAAACTTGTTGCTGGTATGTATATTTTGAATACCAAACAGGGCCCTTTCTTTTTTGCAGATACTACAATGAATAAAAATCCAAGTGTTCAGGATTTGGTAGATATAACAGTGCTTACGGCAAATAGTGTTAAGGAATTTAATATAGTTCCTCGTATTGCTTTATTATCATATTCTAACTTTGGATCGGCTGAAGGTGAAGTGCCTAGCAAAATGAGAGAAGCCACAGAAATACTGCATAGAGAATACCCCGGAATGATTGTAGATGGAGAGATGCAGGCTAATTTTGCTATTAATGGGGAATTATTAAAAGAACAATTTTCATTCTCCGATTTGGTAGGAAAAAAGGTAAATACCCTAATTTTTCCTAATCTTGAATCGGGTAACATTGCCTACAAATTGATGCAGGAACTTGGTGGAGCGGAAGCTATAGGACCAATTTTAATTGGCATGAAAAAACCTGTACACGTATTACAGTTTGGTAGCAGTGTTCAGGAAATTTTAAACATGGTAGTAATTTCTGTTGTTGACGCACAAGCCAGTAGATAAAAGCCTTCCCCAACCCTCCCTGAAGGGAGGTGGGAGAGTATGCTGAACTAAATTTTTTATAATATAATATCTCCTCCCCTTTAGGGGAGGCTGGGAGGGTCAAATGATTTATCACATCGAAGGAAAATTAGTTGAAAAAACACCTACTTATGCTGTAATTGATGCAGCAGGAGTAGGGTATATCATGCAAATATCTCTCAATACGTTTTCAAAAATAGGGGATAATGAAAAATGTAAATTGTTTACCGAACAAGTTTATGTTCGTGATGATATGCCACGTTTTTTTGGCTTTTCGGATATTCCAGAACGTAATCTTTTTCGCCAGTTGGTTTCTGTATCGGGTGTTGGCGGCACAAGTGCTTTGTTAATGTTATCTTCGTTATCTGCTGCTGAAATTCAAAATGCCATTGTTACCGGAAATGTAGCATTGTTAAAAAGTGTGAAGGGGATTGGCGAAAAAACAGCTCAACGTATCATTGTTGATTTGAAAGATAAAATGGGTAAAAGTGTAGAACTGGTTGATTTTATAATTTCGCCAAACAATATTTTAAAAGAAGAAGCGTTATCAGCACTTGTGATGTTAGGTTTTAATAAGTCAGCAGCAGATAAAGTGCTGGATAAAATTTTAAGAACAGAAGGTACAGGTTTAACTGTTGAACATTTAATTAAATCAGCACTTAAAAGCCTTTAAATAGTGGTTAGTTATTAGTGGTTAGTTTTATTCCCATTTGCCAACTAACCACTAATAACTAAAAATAAGTATAAACTTTATTTTATTCTATGGTGCACTTTTACTATTAGTTGTATTTACTTCCAATTTTAAAATGATTAGTTTTTCGGCAGATGTCGGGAGAAGTATTGGTGTATTACAAAAAAATAAAAAAACTGTAGTTTATACGTTTGGCAAATTCATTTTCAAAATATCTCATTGTAGGAGGCGTTTCAGCATCATTGCTTTCGTTAATCGTTAGCTCTAATGCTAAGGTTAGCTCGTACAATCATGTAGCAAAGGTTGAAGCCAATACTCCTCTGCCAGCCTTTGATACAATTACCAAGCCAAAAAAGGATGAACCTCCCGTTAAGTTACGTTATGATTTTAAAGAGGACCCTACTAACAATCCAGTAACTAACCCGAGTACCGGCGGATTACTATTAAATGATCCCGCAAACGTTAAAACAAAAGTAGAATATAATCCCACAACAGATCAATACACTATTGACCAAAAAATAGGTAATCAAAATTATCGCCCACCAACGTATATTGGAAGTGATGAGTATAAAGATTATATGTTTAAAAAACAGGTAAAAGATTACTGGAGTTCCCGCGTTCATGCCGATTCGCCAAACTCTCAAAGCAAACCTATTATTCCTAAATTAAATGTAGGCGGCGAAATATTTGATCGTATTTTTGGTGGAAATACCGTAGATATTAAACCTACAGGTTCGGCCGAATTGATATTTGCATACAATGGAACAAACACGGAAAACCCTTCAATTCCTCAAAAAAATCGTAAAATTCACACGTTTAATTTTGATGAAAAAATTCAATTAAACGTAGTAGGTAAAATTGGTGATAAATTAAAATTAACAACAAGTTATAATACCCAAGCCACATTTGATTTCGAAAATCAAATGAAAATAGGATTTACAGGTTACGACGATGATATAATTAAATCAATTGAAGCTGGTAACGTAAGTATGCCTTCTGTAGGATCTTTAATAACAGGAAGTCAAACACTTTTTGGGGTAAAAGCAAAGCTGCAGTTTGGAAGATTAATGATAACAAGTGTTGCAGCAAAACAAAATGGAAAAAAATCCGAAATTGAATCCTCTGGAGGAGCACAATTAAGCAAATTTGAAATTGCAGGAGATGCTTATGAGCAAAACAAGCACTTTTTCTTAGCCCACTATTTTCGTGACCAATACAATACAGCTTTGGAACACCTGCCTTTTGTAAACTCGGGTGTTAATATTAACAGAGTAGAGGTTTGGGTATCTAATACAAATACATCTACAACTGATATCAGAAGTTTAGTAGCTTTTGCTGATTTGGCCGAAGATATTAAACATGTTCCTAAAAATCAACAATTGGTTGGAGGAGGTTACCTGATTGATACTGCAGGGGTTTTACCTTTTAACAGTCAAAATAATTTATATGGATTAATTCAAAAAGATACAAATGTTAGAGCCGTTAGTAGAACTGTTACTGCACTCGGATTCATCTCAGCTAAAATACAACAACAACAAAATTTTGAATTGGTATCCAGTGCCAGAAAATTGCAAGCATCGGAATACACATTGAATAGTAGGCTGGGTTATATTTCCCTGAATAGGCAATTGAATCCCGATCAAACCTTATCCGTTTCCTACCAATATACTTTAGATGGTAAAACCTATCAAGTAGGAGAGTTTTCCGATGGCGGTATAAGTGCTCCACAAGCTTTGTATACTAAAATGCTAAAAAGTACAATTATCAATACCAAACAATCTTTTTGGCCTTTGATGATGAAAAATGTATATTCAATAGGAGCCTATCAAGTAAATGCACAAAATTTTAAATGCGATATATTTTATACAAACAGAGCAACCGGTACCGATATTAATTATTTGCCGGTTTCAGATTGTCAATCAAAAATTAAATCCAAGCCATTAATACAAGTGATGGCTTTAGATAGGGTAAATCAGCAAAATGAACCTGCGCCAGATGGATTATTTGATTTTATTGATGGCGTTACAGTAAATGCAAGTAATGGGTTAATTATTTTTCCGGTAACCGAACCTTTTGGTTCTTATTTGCATACCAAATTTGATTCTACTTGTTCGCCAATAGAATATGCTACGTATTTATATTCCCAGTTATACGACTCAACAAAAATATTTGCACAACAGTATTTTCCTCAATATAATCGTTTTAAACTAAAAGGCACATATCAATCTTCATCCAGCTCCGAAATTATGTTGGGTGCCCCAAATGTTCCGCAAGGTTCGGTAACGGTTACTGCTGGAGGTGTTAAACTTACCGAAAATGTTGACTATACAGTTGATTATGCTTTAGGGCGTGTTAAAATTATAAATGACGGAGTATTAAATTCAGGTGCACCCGTTAAAATTGCTCTTGAAAGTAATTCCTTATTTCAAATGCAGACAAAACGTTTGTTGGCTACCCATTTGGATTATACAATTAATAAAGATTTTACAGTTGGTGGCACTATAATGAATTTAACAGAACGTCCTTTAACAAAAAAAGTAAATATCGGTGATGAGCCAGTTTCTAATACAATATTCGGTTTAAATGGAAATTATAAAACAGAAGCTCCTTTTTTAACACGTTTGGTGGATAAAATTCCGTTTATCGATACAAAGGAGGGGAGTACAATTACAGCTGTAGGAGAGGTTGCTTACCTTATGCCGGGACATAACAAAGCCATAGGGAAAAGTGGAACTTCTTATATAGATGATTTTGAAGGAAGTCAATCTACCATTGATTTACGCTCCCAAAGCGCTTGGGTATTGGCAAGTACACCTCAAGGACAAGCCAGTTTATTCCCCGAAGCTAATACCGAGAGTTTGGCAAACGGGTTTAACCGTGCAAAATTAGCTTGGTATGTGATGTCCCCCGAATTTATACGTAAAACACCAAATGTAACCCCGCCAAATATTACAGATAAGGTAATGTCAAACAACTTTACCCGTGAAGTGTTGGAAACAGAGGTATTCCCCAATAAACAATTGCCAAATGGAGTACCTACTAATATATCAACCTTTGATATGGCTTATTATCCAACGGAACGCGGACCGTATAATTTTGACGTATTGCTAACAAATATTTCTAGAGGGTTAGATGTAGATGGTAGTTTAAAATCACCAACATCCAGATGGGCAGGAATAATGCGTTCCCTACAAACAACAGATTTTGAAACATCCAATATTAGTTACATTCAGTTTTGGGTAATGGATCCTTTTAATTCGGATAATCCAAATCCCAATAAAACGGGTGATTTATATTTTAATCTTGGTAACGTGTCCGAAGATATTTTGAAAGATGGTCAAAAAAGTTCTGAAAATGGACTGCCAGCCCCTAATTCACCACAATTAACCACTATTCCTTCGGTTTGGGGGCGAGTGCCAGGAGTACAACCATTATTGAATGTATTTAGTAGTAATCCAGAAGATAGACCTTTTCAAGATGTTGGTTTTGATGGATTATCCAGTAGAGGCTATAATTATGGCTCCTCACCAACAGAACAAATTTTTCATAAAACCTATTTGGATTCGATTCGAACATTTTTAACACCCGCAGCTTATGCTCAAATTCAGGCAGACCCTTCTGCAGATGATTTCCATTATTTTAGAGGAAGTGATTATGATTCGGCGCAATTCAATACCCTTGAACGCTATAAAAAGTTTAACGGAATGGAAAACAACTCAAGAACATCTACACAATCTCCGGAAAGTTATCCAACCGCATCCTCATTAATTCCAAATGTGGAAGATATTAATCAGGATAATAACTTAAGCACAGTGGAGGGGTACTACCAATATCACATCAGTTTGGATAGTAATAATTTTAAGATAGGTAAAAATTATATTACCAATGTTTATCAGACATTAGGAGCAAATATAAAAGACCAAACAAGCAAACCAATTAAATGGTATCAGTTTAAAATTCCAATCAAAAGTCCGGAATCAAAGGTGGGAACAATCGATAATTTTCAATCGATTCGCTTTTTTCGGATGTTCTATAAAAATGTAGATAAACCAATAGTGATGCGCTTTGCTCGATTGGAGTTAGTGCGTGGCGAATGGCGTAAATATGATTTTGATTTGTCGGCTCCGGGTATTTATAATCCCGATGATAATCCTACTACAAACTTTGATATTGCAGCTGTAAATTTGGAAGAGAATGGAAGTAAAACTCCTGTAAATTACGTATTGCCACCCAATATTACCCGTCAGGTAAATGCCTCATCGGCAAATTTGCTTGCTCTTAACGAACAATCCATATCACTTAGTGTATGTGATCTTCAGGATGGAGCTGCTAAAGCGGCATTTAAAAACACATCGTTGGATGTTCGCTCCTACAAAAAAATGCAAATGTTTATACATGCCGAAGCTCCTGCAAATACGGCACAGCCATTAAAAAATAATGATTTGCATGCCTTTGTTCGTTTGGGTACCGATTATACCGATAATTATTACGAATACGATATTCCATTAGCTGTTTCAGCACCGGGTTTTTATAATGGAACTAATGTTGATGATCAATACAAAGTATGGCCAGAAGCAAATGATATGATATTGGAGTTTGCTAAACTGGAAGCTGCTAAACTTCAACGTAACAGTTCCATAGGTAAAGGTTCTGCTACAGAGTTTACAAGTATGGATGGTAACCGAAAAATTATAATTAAAGGGAATCCCAATTTGGCAGCAATTAAAACAATTATGATTGGGGTAAGGAATCCTAAAAAAAATGCTGCTGATGGTTCCGATGACGGGTTAGATAAATGTGGACAAGTATGGGTAGATGAATTGAGGTTAACCGATTTTAATCAAAGTGGAGGTGGTGCAGCAACTGGGAGTGTTACAGCTAAGTTGGCCGATTTTGGTGCAGTTTCGGTATCGGGCAATATGTATACACCTGGTTTTGGAACGGTAGAAAATAAAGTGAGTCAACTGAAGCGTGAAACATTAAAACAATATTATTTAACATCTAATTTTCAATTAGGGAAATTTTTACCCGACAACGCAAACATCAATTTGCCAATGTACGCAGCATATTCTCAGTCGTTCATTACGCCTAAATACAATCCCATGGATCCGGATATGTTATTGGCAGATGCCTTGAAAGATCCTACTTTATCGAAAGCTCAAAAAGATTCAATAAAAAAAGCTACGCAGGATTATACCGAGCAAAAAAGTATAAATTTTACAAATGTTAAAAAAAACAAAGGAAAGAATTCGGGAAAAAGTCATATTTATGATATAGAAAATTTGACCGCCACTTACGCATATACATCAACTTTTAAACGAAATACTACGATAGAGTATAGTTCACTAATAAATAAAAAAGGTGAGTTGATATATAGTTTTAGTCCTACCGCTAAAAATTATACTCCTTTTGCTAAAATTGTTTTTTTGCAATCGAAATATTTGACACTCATAAAAGATTTTAATTTCTTTCTAGTGCCAAGTAATTTGGGCTTTTCAACCAATGTGGAACGTAATTTTAATGTGGCTAAATATAGAGACGTTACTCCGGGTATGTTGGAAATACAGCCAACCTTTAACAAACGCATTAATTGGGACAGAAATTATAATTTTGGTTATAGTTTAACCAAAGCATTAAAATTTGATTTTACGGCTACTAATAATGCCCGGGTTTTGGAACCCGGAGGTTTTATTAATACGCAGCAAAAAAAGGACTCCATCCTCCGAAATTTTAAAGATTTAGGGGTAACTACACAATACAACCATCAAATGAATGCCAATTATACCATACCGGTGAATAAGCTACCATTTTTGGATTTTACCAAAGCATCAGTAAAATATACAGCAACATATAACTGGCTGCGTTCCCCTGTATTTGATACACAGAAGGGTGCAAAAGATACGCTGGGTAATACCATTCAAAATTCACGTGTAATAGCTTGGACAGGGGAATTGAATATGATCACACTTTACAATAAAATACCTTATTTCAAAAAGTTAAGTCAAAAAGGCAATAAAAGGACACCTCCAAAAGCTAATAATCCCATTGATTTAAAAAATAAAAATGCAACTCCTGCAAAGGATACAACCAAGAAAAACTATACAAAAGTGCCTGTTGAAATAATAATGCGAATTTTAACAGGTTTAAAAAATGTGAGTGGAACTTATTCCATGAATGATGGAACCATTTTGAACGGTTATAACCTCAAAACAAACGCTTTAGGTATGGATAAACAATTTGCCGGACCAACCCCCGGTTTTATATTTGGTAGTCAAAAAGATATACGGGAGCAGGCAATAAATAATTCTGTTGGACCAGATACTGCCAAACATTGGTTGATTCACCGACAGTCGTTAAATACACCATACACAACAACATCCAGCCAAACAATAAATATAAGAGCCAATGTGGAACCTTTGCCAGATGTAAAAGTTGGGCTAACTGCAGTTCATACACAATCTCATAGCAATAATGAGTTTTTTAGATGGAATAGAGCAAAAGCAAGCTATGTGCACGACTCTCCAATTGAAACAGGTACTTTCAGTATGTCGTTTTCTACTTTCCGAACTTCCTTCAAAAATGGTGATGATACATTTACTAAATTTTTAGCAGCACGCACCATAATTTCAGATAGATTAAGTCTCCTAAATCCATTATCAGCAGGCAGATCTAAAATAGATGATTTCGCAGAAGGGTACAATAAAACATCTCAGGATGTTTTAATACCTGCATTTTTGGCAACCTATTCGGGTAACAATCCCAATAAAGTTGGGTTAACAGCATTCCCTAAAATACCTAAACCTAATTGGAATATAACTTATGATGGTTTATCAAAAATTGATTTCTTTAAAAAATGGTTTAAAACCGTTACTCTAAGCCATGCTTATAAATCAACTTACAATGTAGGTTCTTATACATCAAATATGTTATTTGTGCCCGATTCTAAAGATGGTTTTTCAACAGTAAGAGAGCAGGTTTCCACAATTAGCAATAATACCAATTTTTATGCTGAAAAATTAATTACAACAGCCACCATTTTAGAACAATGGAGTCCATTAATGAAAATAGATGTAGTATTGCACAATACAATTTCTGTAAATGCGGAATTTAAAAAAGATCGAAATTTGTCGCTCGGGTTAACAAGTAAAACAATAACAGAAGTTACAGGCAGAGAAATTGTTGTAGGTACAGGCTATCGTATAAAAAATGTTAGTTTAGGTAACACTATTCAAATTAAAGGCAAACCCATTAAAAGCGATCTTAATTTAAAAGCCGATTTATCGTTCCGAAAAAACTCAACAAACATGCGTCGAATAGAAGAAGGATCAAGTCAGTTAACTGCGGGTTCTAACATAATTTCTATAAAGTTTTCGGCAGATTATGTTATTAATGAACGTTTTAATATTCGTTTTTTTTATGACCGCATCATTAATAAGCCAGTTACATCTAACTCTTTTGCAACAACTAATACTAATGCTGGTTTAAGTTTGCGATTGTCGTTATCCAATTAAAATACTACGAATTGCGAATAATTAAGATTTGTTATCAAATAAAATATAAATTTGCATTCTGAATTTAAAAAAACAAAATGAACTTTCCTGAAAACTTAAAGTACACCAAAGATCACGAATGGATTCGTATAGAAGGTGATTTAGCCTACATAGGTATAACCGATTTTGCTCAAGGCGAATTGGGAGATATAGTATATGTTGAAATTGAAACTGTTGGCGAAGAAGTAGCCCGTGAAGAGATATTTGGAACAGTGGAAGCTGTTAAAACAGTATCTGATTTGTTTATGCCTGTTTCAGGAAAAGTGTTGGAAGTTAATCCAGGCTTAACAGCAAATCCAGAGGCGGTAAATAAAGATCCTTATGGTGCAGGTTGGATGATTAAAGTGGCGATGTCAAATACCTCTGAAGTTATGGATTTATTGAGCGCGGCGGACTATAAAACCTTAATTGGACATTAATCTAATTAAAATAAATGTTTTTTAAACATACAAAATGGGCTATGCTTTGGGCATTGCTAATTCTTGTTTTATGCGGAATGCCAGGAACGGATATTCCGCATATTTCGTTTTTAGAATTATTAAGTTTTGATAAATTTGTTCATGCAAGCATTTTTTTTGTACTTCTACTATTAACTGTTAGAGGGTTTGTTGTTCAAACTAGTTTTTTTAAATTAAAAAAATCTGCCAAATACATTGCTTTTGTTTTGTGCGTGGTGTATGGTGGTTCTTTGGAAATAATGCAAGGTACATTATTTGTGCAACGTAGTGCTAGTATTTTTGATTTTATAGCAAATAGTTTTGGGGTAGCAATGGGACTTTTATTTTATAAAAAGATTGAGGCTGTTTTTCTCGTATACCTAATTAAATAATTAGTTGATTATGAAACCTTAGCTTTTGTCGGATTTCTAAGGTATTTTTTTATCTTTGCTTTTATAATTAAATAACTATAAAATGAAACATCTGTACCTATTGTTTATTTCTGTATTTGCAATTACAAATTTGCATGCACAGCGTAATTTAAATTCCCATTTGTATACGTTTGATTCAAGGGTAAATTATCCTCAATTCAAATTTGAAAATGAAAAAGCAGCAAATGACGTTTTGTTTTTATTTGATGGGAGATTTGCAGGAGGTAAAGGTGTAGATTCAACTACTTTCCAATTCAAAGGTGAAGATTTAGATAGTTTAACAATTGATACCACCTATACAAATTATAATTTTCCATTGAAAGCATCCTTTGTCCCTACAATAGATGTTAAGGCTCCTGGAGATACCAATTTTTATTATATAGCAGTTTCATATTTTAAAATACCAGGGGGAAAAGCAAACGATTGGATATCATTTGGTCCAGTAAAAATACCAACAGCAGGTGCAACATTATATTGGAAGCACAATTACCCTTATGGAGATAATAGAGATGGCTACAAAGTTCATGTAAATACTGTTGGTATTGGGGCTAAAAATTTTACCGCACCGCCCATTTATACAATTACTGATAACGATGCGACAACAATTACGGATACAGCTATTACACCTCATGTAATTTTTTATCCAAGATCTAAAAGTTTATCGGCATACGCTGGTCAGTCTGTATACATAGGTTTGCAGCACGACGCAAAGTATATGGATGCGCTTTCAATTGATGATGTGATGGTTATAGAAAATTCTTTTTTGCAGACTATTCATGAAAGTAATTTGGAAGAATCAGTTACTATTTATCCTAATCCTTCATTAGGTTTGTTTACAGTAAATTTCCCATCGTCTACCAAACGACTTGTTGAGGTGTATAATGGGTTTGGAGAATTACTTTATTCCAATAATTTTAGTACAACAACAGTTTCTCTTGATCTGACAGATTTTAATTCAGGAGTCTATTCAATGAAAGTGTCTTCATCAAACAACAAAACAACATTGAAACAATTGGTAATTATTAAATAGTAATACATATAACAAAAAACTAAAAAATATGGGTAAAGTAGCTTTAATAACAGGGATTACAGGTCAAGATGGTGCATATTTAGCGGAATTATTGCTAAGCAAAGGTTATATTGTGCATGGGATGAAGCGTAGAAGCTCCATGTTTAACACCGGCAGAATCGACCATTTATATAAAGATCAGCACGAAAAAAAGGTTAACTTCTTTTTGCATTATGGCGATTTAACGGATTCAACCAACCTTATCCGATTAATTCAGGAAACGCAACCCGATGAAATTTATAATTTGGCAGCACAATCCCATGTTAAAGTATCATTTGATTCTCCCGAATATACAGCTAATGCAGATGCTATAGGCGCATTAAGAATTTTAGAGGCCATCCGTATTCTGAAATTAGAAAGTAAAACTCGTTTTTATCAAGCTTCTACATCAGAGATGTACGGCTACGTTCAAGAAATCCCTCAAAAAGAAACTACCCCTTTTTATCCTCGATCGCCTTACGGTGTTGCAAAAGTGTACGCTTTTTGGATAACTAAAAATTACCGCGAAGCTTATAATATTTATGCCTGTAACGGCATTTTGTTTAATCACGAAAGTCCGATACGCGGAGAAACATTTGTTACCCGTAAAATTACGCGCGCCGCTGCTAAAATTAAGTTGAATATGCAGGAAAAAATATTTCTTGGAAATCTTGATTCGGAACGTGATTGGGGGCATGCTAAGGATTACGTTGAAGGTATGTGGATGATGATGCAACAAGACAAACCAGATGATTACGTGCTTGCAACTGGTGTGAAAATTACCGTTCGTAAATTTGTTGAATTAGCATTTGCTGAAGTGGGTATACAACTTAAATGGGAAGGTAAAGGAGTGGATGAAAAAGGAGTTAATACTGCAACTGGAAAAGTTGTTGTTGAAGTTGACCCTCGTTATTTTCGTCCAACTGAAGTGGAATTATTGATTGGTGATGCATCTAAAGCTAAAAATGATTTTGGTTGGGTTCCTAAAACTTCATTGGAACAATTAGTAAAAGAAATGGTAGCCAGCGATGTAAAATTATTTGAAAGAGATAAATACTTATTGGAAGGCGGACATGATGTATTAAATTTTCATGAGTAAAAATTAGATAAACTTATGAATAAGGATTCAAAAATATATGTAGCGGGGCATCGCGGAATGGTAGGTTCTGCAATTGTTAGGAAACTTCAAAGTGAAGGATTTAATAAAATTGTAACACGCACTTCTAAAGAGTTAAATTTATCAAATCAACAAGCTGTTGCCGATTTTTTTGCAACAGAAAAACCTGATTTTGTTTTTTTAGCTGCGGCTAAAGTGGGAGGTATTGTTGCAAATAATACCTATCGTGCCGAGTTTATTTATGAAAATTTGATGATTCAGAATAACGTTATTCATCATTCATATTTGAATGGCGTTAAAAAATTAATGTTTCTTGGTTCTTCGTGCATCTATCCTAAAATGGCTCCTCAGCCATTAAAAGAAGAATATTTGTTGACAGGTATTTTAGAACCAACCAACGAACCTTATGCGATTGCAAAAATTGCAGGAATTAAAATGTGTGATGCGTATAGAAGTCAGTACGGATGCAATTATATTTCGGTAATGCCTACTAATTTGTACGGACCTAACGATAATTATGACTTAAACAACTCTCACGTATTACCGGCGCTTATCAGAAAGTTTCATACTGCAAAAGCCACAAATGCTCCTAGTGTAGAAATTTGGGGTACAGGTTCGCCAATGCGTGAGTTTTTGCACGTAAACGATTTAGCCGATGCTTGTTTTTATTTGATGCAAAATTATAATGATCAAGGATTAACAAATATTGGTGTAGGCGATGATATTAGCATTAAAGATTTAGCATTACTTGTTAAAAAAATTGTAGGTTATTCTGGTGAATTAAAGTTTGATTCAACTAAACCTGATGGAACGCCACGAAAATTAATGGATGTGAGTAAATTGCACAACTTGGGTTGGAAACATAAAATTAATTTGGAAGAAGGAATTACAGATGTTTACAATGAAGTAAAAGACAAATTTTAATTAATGAGAATACAGAATATAGAAGATAGAGTACAGAATACAGAATCAAAAATCTTGTTGTTAGAAAATATTAATCTTAAAAAATCCTCCAGCCACTTTTTTTATATTCTATCTTCGTGCTTCAGTATTCTATTTTTAATCTTCTCGGGAGATACCATCTTTGCTCAGCAAAATTTCCCTTTGAACAGGGAATGGGGCTTAGTATTTGAAAAAAGTAATGCGTTTATCCCTCAAAAAATATCCAAAGATTCGTCTTCAAATAACACCCTTCCTAATTACACTTGCTTTAAACCTTTTATTGTTTCTCCAGAGCATCAAGTTATAGATAAGTCAAAATCATGGGGCTACAGAAAATACAGAAAAGAAAGTCTGTTTATTGTAAACGATACTGCGGATAAATTTTACCTCACATTTGATCCGTTATTTAATTTTGAAGGAGGAATGGATGTTGCAGATTCGAGCGGAGAAAAGTTAATTAAAAATACACGAGGCTTTTTGGTACGCGGCAATATACGCTCAAAATTTGCCTTCGAATCTTCTTTTTATGAAACGCAAGCTACTTATGCTCAATATATAGATGATTATATTGCAAGTACAGGCAGTGTAAATTTGGGATATGGAATTGTGCCCGGACAAGGTCGTCCAAAGGTGTTCAGGGATAATGGTTATGATTATTCAATGGCTTCGGGATATGTTTCTTATACTCCTTCTTCTTTTATAAATATCCAATTAGGTCATGGTAAACATTTTATAGGCGACGGGTATCGCTCATTGTTATTGTCAGACAATTCTTATAATTATCCGTATGCCCGAATAACAACCAGTTTCAAAAATTTTCAATATACCAATTTATATACATCGTTCATGAATATGAAAGATGGCGGTAGAACCCCTGTTAATATTGAACGTTTATTCCAAAAAAAAGTAGGGAGCTTTCAAATGCTTACAGCTACACTGTTTCGCCGATTATCGTTGGGGATATTTCAAGGCATGATTTGGGAATCGGCTGATACAACCAATCGCCAGCATGTTAACTTCAATACTTTTGATCCGCTAATTGGTGTAAATACTGCTGTATACGGTTTACGCAATAAAAATAATATTGTTTTAGGCAGCACCTTTAAATTGAAAATCACAAGTACTATTTCTATTTTCGGACAATACATGTTGGATGATATTGCTGCAAAATACAACAGAACAGCCGTAGGCAATAAATCAGGTTATCAAATAGGAGTTAAATATTTTGACGCATTCAAGGTTAAAAATTTACACCTCCAGGCGGAGTTAAATTCTGTTCGTCCTTTTGCATACAGTACAAATAATCCGTCTCAAAGCTATACTCATTTTGGTCAGGCGTTAGCACATCCTCTAGGGGCTAATTTTAAAGAAGTTGTAGGTTTTATTAATTATCGTATTAAACGTTTTTTTGTTGAGCTTAAACTTAATTATGCTGTTAAAGGTGCTGATAGCAGTAAATTTAATTATGGAGGAAATGTATTTAAATCGGATAATTTATTCCCAGCCACTCAAAACATAGGTTCAATTACCTTAACCCAAGGCGTAAAAAATACAATTATGTATCAGGATTTTCACATGGGTGTATTGGTTAATCCCTCTACCAACTTTAATGTAATTTTTGGAATTTCTAATCGTATTTTTAAGTCAGAAGGAACAATAAATAAAACTCAGTATATATACATTGGAATTCGTACGTCGTTATCGAATTTCTATTATGATTTTTAACAAATAGTTCAAATTGAAAAGTTTAAAGTTTATAGTTCAAAGTTTAAAGTTGCAATATACATTTCATAAATGTGTAAGTTCCAACTATTATATTTTAGCTTCTGTTTTCTGTTTTCTGTTTTCTGTTTTCTCAACAAAAGCTCAACAGTTAAATTATACGCTTAATCGTGATTATGCTTATGGCTATGATAATTATTATAATTCCAAAGAAAATAATTTTCAAACCTTTGTAAAGCCTTATCGCTTTATCGATTTAAAACAAGTGAAGGATTCCACTGTTGTCTTTCCATCTTTAAAAAAAATGTATGGACAGCTGTCTAAAAAAGAAAAATTTAAATTAACAGCTTATCCATTGCTCACAGCTGGTGTGGGGATTCAAGCAACTCCAACATCTCGTTTTACAAATGATCTGGCAATAGGAGCAAACATAATGGGAGATATTGGTGCCAAGTTTTCATTCAATATTAAAGCATTGGCAGGTAAAGCTCAGTACAATAGTTTTACCGATTCTGTAATAGACCAAACAAATGTTATTCCGGGGGTAGGTTCAGCCTATTTGATGAATAATGACCCTCAAAATAAAGTATACGCTTATCAATACTATTCAGGATATATTTCCTTTTCTCCCAACAAAATTTTTAATTTTCAATTAGGTAAGGATAAACATTTTTTTGGCGATGGGTATCGTTCACTTTTTTTATCCGATGCAACGGCTCCATATCCGTTTTTTAAAATTACAACTAACGTGTGGAAATTCAATTATGTTAATCTTTCTACGGTGATGAAAGATGCAAGCAATTCTTCAAATTTAAAAAAAGATTGGGCAACTAAATATGCAACATTTCATTATTTAGGAATAAATGTTTCAAAACGAATAAATATAGGTTTGTTCGAGTCTATTATTTGGCAAGGGACAGATAGTGTTCGCCACAGAGGTTACGATGTTAATTACATGAATCCTTTTGTTTTCTTTCGCCCTATAGAATATTCATTAGGCTCCAGCGATAATTCTGCTATAGGTTTAAGTTTTAAAATTAAAATGTTTAATAAACAACAACTATACGGGCAGTTCTTTTTGGATGATTTTGATTTGAAAGAAGCTTTGCAACGAAATGGATTTTGGCAAAATAAAGAAGCAGTTCAAATTGGATTTAAAAGCTTTGATCTGTTCAAAGTAAAACAATTGTATTTTCAAACAGAATTTAATTGTGCAAAACCCTATACCTATTCGCATGGAAGTGTTTCACAAAGTTATTCACACCTAAACCAACCTTTGGCGCATCCATTGGGTGCTAATTTTATGGAATCGGTAACATTTGTTAATTATCGTCATAAACGCATGTTGTTTGAAGCCAAATGTATTTATGCTATTTATGGTGCCGATAGTTTAGGGAAAGATAATGGAAAAAATATTTTTATATCTTACAACAAACATCCACACGATTTTGATAACCACATAGCGCAAGGTATTTATACCAATTTAATTACTACTTCTATTCGGGCAGCCTACATTGTTGTCCCTTCAATGAATTTAAAAATTGAAGCAGGACTTATTTATCGTGTTGAACAAACAGCAACTTATACCAAACAAACGCCCTATATTTTTATAGGCGTAAAAACCGATTTGTGCAATTTGTATAGCGATTACTAATCAATAGTTTTATTAACTGCTCATCCCCTGTAATTTAGAAATGGTCTAAATTTTTAATTTCTCTGTCCTTGTCTCATAAAAAAATGGTAAAATTGTATCCGTTTACAAAAAACGATAAAAATTGATTGCCGAAAATATCAATACCACCGAAAATTCTGTTACCCTAATGCGTAAAGTAAGTGATTATGCACAATTTGTAAAGATGCGTTTGGCTTCTTTGGTTGTGTTATCTGCAGCTATAAGTTTTGTTATAGGCTCCAACGAGTTGGGCGAAGCCATAAACTGGACAAAAATGCTAATGCTTATTTTGGGAGGCTTTTTGGTAACAGGTTCCTCTAATGGTTTTAACCAAATTATCGAAAAAAATCTTGATAAATTAATGGATAGGACTCAAAATCGTCCTTTACCTCAGGACAGGATGAGTATTAATGAGTCTTTTGTTTTAGCTGCTATTATGGGTATTGTGGGTATTGTAGTGCTATGGGTATTTATAAATCCTTTAAGTGGGATATTGGGAACCTTAGCATTGATATTATACACCGCAGTATATACCCCTTTGAAACGCATTACCCCTTTTGCTGTTTTTGTTGGCGCTTTTCCTGGGGCAATTCCGCCATTATTAGGGCATGTGGCATCAACTTCGGGTTTTGGCGAAATTCAATTTCAGGCTTGGGTATTATTTGCTGTACAGTTTATGTGGCAATTCCCTCACTTTTGGGCAATTGCTTGGGTATTGGACGAAGACTATAAAAAAGCAGGGTTTAGAATGTTGCCTTCGTTGGGTGGCAGAGATAAAAGCAGTGCATTTCAGGTATTGGTTTATACTTTGTTTTTATTGCCAATAAGTTTGTTCCCAGTCTTATTTGGTATGTCGGGTAGTATTTCGGCGGTTATTATTTCTATTTGCGGAATACTTTTTTCGCTGCAAGCATATAAATTGTACAATGATCTAACGATAGAATCGGCGCGAAAGTTAATGTTTGGCTCCTTCATTTATTTGCCAGTTGTTCAGTTGGCAGTTATGATTGGGAAATAATTTAAACTAATAAAATGGAAACAGTATTAAGTGAACAACGCATTATTCGCGAAAAGGTAGGCAAACCCTTAATTTGGGTGGCTATGGTGAGTATGCTAATGGTATTTGCCGGCTTAACAAGCGCTTATGTAGTGCGTATGGAAGCAGGGCATTGGCTGGAATTTGAATTACCTCAAATGTTTTATGTTAGCACAGCCGTTATTATTTTGAGCAGTGTAACTATGAATTGGGTACTATCATCTGCTAAAAAAAATGATTTTAAAAATATGAAACTGGCTGCTGGAATTACCTTATTGCTTGGTTTTGTATTTATTTTTTGCCAGTTTAAAGCTTGGGGTGCATTGGTGGAACAAAAAGTTTTTTTTGCTGGAACCTATAGCAATGCTGCAGGTTCATTTTTATACATATTAACGGGATTGCATTTAGTCCACTTAGTAGGCGGTATCATTGCATTGTCAGTAGTTTGGGTAAAATCCATAAGAGAACGCTATAATTCCGAAAACCTTTACGGAATAAGACTTTGCGCCATTTTTTGGCACTTTTTAGACGCATTGTGGATATATTTGTTCTTATTTTTATTGTTTGTTCGTTGAAAATTAAATAAAAAGTTCGCATCTTAGCAGCCGTAAAATTTTTGTTAACCCATTCCACAGCATTTGTGGGATTATAAATTAGAAGAAAAATATGTCAAGTCACGCAGTAACAGAAAAAGATTCAAGTTCGCCTTGGAGTGGTGGTAAATCTCCATTTGGAGCTAGTTACGGAAAATTATTTATGTGGTTTTTCCTGGTATCCGATGCATTAACATTTTCAGGTTTATTAGGGGCGTACGGTTTTATGCGTCACAAACATCCTGAGGTTTGGCCTAATCCAGGCGATGTATTTACTCATTTTCCAGGTTATTCTGGACATATTCCGTTGGCGTATGTTGGTTTAATGACATTAATTCTCATTATGAGTTCGGTAACCATGGTGTTGGCTGTTGAGGCTGGTCACCGTAACGATAAAAAAGCAGTAACAAAATGGATGTTATTAACCATTATTGGTGGTGCAATGTTCGTTGGTTCTCAAGCTTGGGAGTGGTATCACTTTATAGTAGGTACTGATCACGGTGCTATTCGAAGTGTTTTTGAAAACGGTCACTGGGTAGATAAAACAATTTATGGTGCTAATATGACTGTAAATGAATACGGTTTACCTGTATTTGCTAACTTCTTTTTCTTTATCACAGGTTTTCACGGTTTCCACGTATTTAGCGGGGTTATCATTAATATTGTTATTTTTACAAATGTGGTAAAAGGAACGTACGAAAAACGCGGACATTACGAAATGGTTGAAAAAACCGGATTGTACTGGCACTTTGTGGATTTGGTTTGGGTGTTCGTATTTACATTCTTCTATTTATTGTAATAGATAAGCGAATAGTTAATAGACAATAGTTAATAGGAATAAAAATAAAAAATTATAAGTATGTCAGAATTTCACGATGGTTACCCACAGTATGAGTTAATGGCTCATCATAGCGAAGAAGAAGGGAAAATAATGCGCAGAAAATTATGGAATGTTTTCTGGATTATGTTAGGAATTACAATTCTCGAATTAATTATTGGTTCGTACGCTAAAGAATTACACTTAATTAATGAACTAGATAGAAGTTCTACAAGTATTCTTAAAATTATTTTTATAGGTTTAACCTTAGGTAAGGCGTATTACATTATTTATAAATTTATGCACTTGGAGCACGAAAAGAAAGGTGTAAAATATGCAGTGATTGCTCCATACACCGTATTTATTTTGTATTTAGTGTATGTTTTAGTTGCAGAAGCAAATTATTCTAAAGTACACAAAACAAAAATGGATCATTTGATTGAGCAACAAAAAAATGATTTGAATGCTGCTGCAGCTTCTGGTCACGGTCATGAAGCGGGTGCAACACATGAGGCTGGTGCTGCTCACGAAGGTGCAGAACATCACTAAGCTCCCGCTGAAGAACATCACTAAGAACATACCTTAAGTTTTTAAATAAATAAAATGGTCTCGTAGCAATGCGAGACCATTTTTGTTTGTATTTTTGCGCCACATTTCAAGATCTAGAATCGTGCAAAAAAAAATAATCATCCTCCTTTTCTTACTTACTTTCCCCTCTGTACTCTACGTATTTTTATCAACTGGGGAAACTCATTTTATACACCTTCCATATTTTGGTCAACGTGAGTTGGCTGCAAATGGAAAGGACACTATTTACCATTCGATTCCTGCCTTTAAATTGGTAAATCAAGATGGAGATACCATCACCGAAAAAAATTACGAGGGCAAAATATATGTAGCCGATTATTTTTTCACAACTTGTACAAGTATTTGTCCTAAAATGACAACAGAATTACTCCGTGTGCAAGACAAATTTTCTGATCCAATTTATAAAAGAGGAGTACAAATACTTTCACATACTGTTAATCCCGAAAATGATTCAGTGCCTGTGCTTAAAGCCTATTCCAACATGGTACATGCCGATACTAAAATGTGGAACTTTGTAACCGGCGATAAAAAGCAATTATACGATCTAGCACGTAATGGCTATCTTGTTAATGCCTTACAAGGTGATGGCGGTCCGGATGATTTTATACATAGCGAATTATTTATTTTGGTAGACAAAGAAAAACACATCCGAGGGATTTACGATGGAACAAATATTAAGGCAGTAAACGACTTGTTGGACGACGTTAAAGTATTAATTGCGGAATATTACATTAAGGATAATAAAGATAAAAAAAGTACTGAATAAAATAAATTTTATACAACGTAACATGAATGATAAATTAATATTTAGAATTATAATGGCTGTTTCTGTATTCGTTTTTTTATTGGTATTTATACTAAATAAAAAAGTATTGCCGGTACCCGAAACTATTCCAAGTTTTGTGTACAGCTTACCTAAGTTAAATGCCTTTATAAATGGCACTTGCAGTATATTGCTTTTGTTATCATTGTACATGATCAAACAAAAAAATATCGAAGCACATAAAAAAATAAATATTCTTACATTTATTTTATCCTCACTTTTTTTAGTGTTTTATATTACCTATCATTGGTTAGGTCAAGAAACATCTTTCCCTGCAGGCAATCCATTGCGACCAACATATTTAGTTATTCTTATCAGCCATATTATATTGGCCGTAGTTGTTTTACCGCTTATATTATTATCGTTCTATAAAGGTTTTCAAATGCAAGTTGAAAAACATAAAAAGTTGGTTCGTTGGGCATTTCCTATCTGGTTATATGTAACAGTTACAGGCGTTATTGTTTATTTGATGATCTCACCGTATTATACTCATTAAAAGGTTTAACCACATAGATTCATAGAAAAAAGGAAGTAGAAACAAATAAATTTTTTAAACACATAGTACTATGTTTTCCCCGATTTGTCGGGATTGCAAACTTTTAAAACTATGTTTCTATGTGGTTAAAATAATTTGTAATTTTATATGCAAATGAAAAAGATTGGCTCGCTTTTAATCGTTACATTATTACTA
>CANFLQ010000024.1 GCA_947447995.1 Bacteroidota bacterium
ATTGATAGGTGCAATTGCAGTATTTTTACAAATTCCTTGAATATTAGTGCCTGGAGTAACCAAACCTAATCCCACCGTAATAGTACCGTATAAAGTACTTTTACTGGTACATGAACCATTGGTAGTAACAGTATAATCAAAAGTACCTTCCACGGTAGGTATGCCGCTAATTGTAAATACATTAGTACCTGCATTAAAAGCCGATGTAACACCAGCAGGTAAGCCCCCAATTAGCGGAGATACGCCGTCTACCACATTGTAATTGATAGGTGCAATTGCAGTATTTTTACAAATTCCTTGAATATTAGTGCCTGGAGTAACCAAACCTAATCCCACCGTAATAGTACCTGTAACTTTAGTTCCCGCACAAGGTGCTGTTGCAGTCAAAGTGTAATTATAAGTACCTTCTATGGTTGGTGTACCACTTATTGAAAATATGCCAGCGCTTGTTAAGCTACCTGTAACGCCAGCAGGTAGCCCACTAATAGTTGCATTTACCCCTGCCCCACCTAAAGCATAAGTAATTTTTGTAATTGCACTATTTTTACAAACTTTTTGCGAATCTGTTCCTATGACAGAGGATAAACTTATCCCAGTTCTTACATATCCAATAGTTGAAATAGCCGTACCGCAGGTTCCAGATGTTGTTAAAGTATAGTTGTATACCCCAGCAATTGATGGTGTACCACTAATAGTAATAACTCCAGCCGAATAATTGCTGATAACACCAGCGGGTAAGCCTGTGGCTGTGATGTTAGTTACAGTGCTATTTCCTGTATATATTGCATTTGTGATTGGCACATTTAAACAAATACTTTGAGAGTCAGTTCCCACAACCGAAGTTAAATTAATACTTACATTCGGATTAATAGTTAATGTACCTGTTTTTGTTGTTTGCGCACAAGTACCCATAGTAGTAACAGTATAATTATATGTTCCTGCCACAGTAGGCGTACCGCTGATGGTAAATGTAGTACCTGAAAAAACTCCGCTCACACCTCCTGGCAAACCTAAAACATTAGCACCCGTAGCCCCCCCCGAAACGGTATAAGTAATAGCCGATATAGCCGTGTTAATACAAAGTGTTTGAGTAGTTGTGGCTACTAATGAAGTTAAACTAATGCCTGCATTGGGTTTAACTAATACAGAAATAACCTGAGCAGTTCCAATACATCCGCCAACCGAAGTTGGTGTAACGGTATAAGTAACCGTTTGATTAGTGGTAGTAGTATTGGTAATTATATCAGTAATTGTTGCTCCCGATTGGGCGGATGTACTTTCGCCAGTTGTATTTGCGTTATTGCTTGCTTTCCACAAAAAGTTAGAAGCACTTGTAGCTGTTAAAGAATAACTTAATGCTATACCTGAGCAAACTGTAGTAGAGTTTGCGGTAGTCATAGTAGGAGGCGTTTCAGCTGTATATGTTATTTTTACAACTCCGTCTGCTCCATCTCCTCCGTTTCTATCAAATATACCACCATAAATAGCACCACCTCCTCCGGCCCCATAAGTATTACCAGGATTTCCACTCGCTCCCAAAACGCCAGACATAACAGCCCCGTCTCCTCCTGTTCCTCCTCCTGTTGCACCACCAGCACCACCAGCACCACTAGCGCCACCATTGCTTCCAGCGGCCGATGTCCCTGCACCACCACCACCACCACCACCGTGTTGCGCAGCTTTATTTCCTACTGCACCCGACCCACCAGAATGTCCACTAACAGCAATGCCTCCAGTACCTCCAGAGCCATTAGCCAAATTACCTTTACCGCCATTACCTGCCGCAGCTGTAATTGTTATAACTCCAAAAGTGGCTGTAGATACCGATCCTGATGGACCATCTCCTATTCCCCCTACGCCTCCTGCACCTACTGTAATATTATAAGTATTTCCAGGAACAACCGAAACTGAAGAGCGCAATTCATAAGCACCACCACCACCACCGCCAGCTGCATCATGTGGTGATCCACTCCCCGATGATTGCCCGCCACCAGCACCACCACCACCCCATGCTTCAAATTTAATAGCTGTTACGCAAGTTGGTGCCACCCATGTGCCTGAAGAGTTAAATGTTTGCACTGTTTGCCCAAAAATTATAAACGGACTTAATGTAATATAAATAAAAAAAACAAATAGTAACCGCATAAAATTTTCGCTTCTATTTAAAAATAATAAACGAACCCCAAGTAGCTTATTTAGCATAATATCAACAGTTTTATATGGATAAAAAACATTCATTTAAAATTTTGTTTTGCTAATTTAACGTCCCCTTTATATAAAAGGTTATTTTTTTTAGTATTTAGGTGTAAAATAGGGGTTTATAATTTTGCAAATATACCACTATTTACTAATTTTACTAAATAACTTAAACAGTTGATTTTAAGAGCGTTATGCCTATTTTTAAAACTTCACAGATTCACTTTATGTGTTTATACATACTTTTATATGTTTTTTTGAAAAAGTGTTGCTGAAAATTCTTAGAAACAAAAAATAACTATTATTATGCACTTAGTAATTGGGATACTGTTGCATAGTAAATTAAAGTAAAATATTATCAATTAATCTAATTTCGCCTAGCTGTAAAGCTACACAGGCTATTAGTTTTTGATTTGCTTTGTATTCACTAGCGGGCTTTAATGTATTTACATCAGCAATTTCAAAATATTCCAGTTTAAATTGGGGTTCGGCGTTTAATTGCTGTTCGGCAAATTTTTTTAATTCGGCAATTGATTTTGAGGTATAAAAATTTTTTACTTGAAACAGTGTTTTTGAAATTAATGCAGCAGTTTTTCTTTGTTCAGTAGTTAAGCGTTCATTTCTAGAACTCATTGCTAATCCGTTAGGCTCCCTCAAAATAGGGCAGTCAATAATTTCAATTGGCATACTCAATTGTTCCACCATGCTGCGGATAATAGCAAGTTGTTGAAAATCTTTTTGTCCAAAATAGGTTTTATCTGGTTCTATTATTCTAAATAATTTGCTTACTATTTGCGCAACACCGTTAAAGTGACCGGGTCGGTGAGCACCTTCCATTACTATTTCCAATGTTCCAAAATCCACTAACTTACCCTCTGTCCAAGCCTTGTCTTCAATTTTTAAGTTTTTAAGTTCCAGTTCTTTTTCAGAGTACATTTCGGCAATTTCAGGAGCAAAAATGACATTACACCCAGCTTTTTCTAGCATTATACAGTCGGCTTCAAATGTGCGTGGGTAGTTTTTAAGATCGTTAAGGTTGTTAAATTGAGTAGGATTTACAAAAATGCTGGCAATAACAATACTGCATTCCGATTTTGCTTTATTTATAAGTGAAATATGGCCTTTATGCAAAGCCCCCATCGTAGGAATAAAACCTATAGAATGTTGTTGATTTTTAAAGGCGCTAATAATTTTTTTTGTCTCAAACTTAGATTTTAAAATAATCATTAAAATAAATTTTTAAAATAAGGCAATAAAAATGGCACTAATAAAGTCATATTCTCGATAAAAGTCGACAAATCTAATATAAATATTTTGAAATTCAGATTTTTTTTGCTTACTTTTGCATACCTTAAAATTATAACCTTAATTCATCCACATGAAAAAGAAAGCGCGAGTGTTATTTGTATCACAAGAAGTTACTCCGTATTTGAATGAAACTCCGATGAGTATTATTGGACGAAAGCTACCGCAAGGAATTCAGGAAAGAGGTAAAGAAATTAGGACGTTCATGCCTAAGTACGGCTGTATAAATGAGCGTAGAAATCAATTGCATGAAGTAATCCGTTTATCGGGTATGAATTTAATTATCGACAATACCGATCATCAATTAATCATAAAAGTTGCATCTATTCAAGCAGCGCGTATGCAAGTTTATTTTATTGATAATCAAGAATATTTTGAACGAAAACATATTTTAACTGATAAAAAGGGGGTGCATTTTGCCGATAATGATGAGCGTGCTATTTTCTTTTGTCGCGGAGTTATTGAAACCGTTAAAAAACTAGGCTGGTCGCCAGACGTAGTTCATCTTAATGGATGGATGACTGGTTTAACAGCTCTATATCTTAAAAAATCATTTAAAGATAATCCTTTATTTGCAGATACAAAAATTGTATACTCAGTTTATGATGACGAGTTTACAACGCCATTGCATAAGGATTTTTCGAAAAAAGTATTATTTGACGGCATTGATAAATCGGATGTTGAAGTATTAAAAAATCCAACTTTTGTAAATGTTAGCAAGTTAGCAATTGATTTAGCTGATGGAGTAATAAAATCTAGTCCAAAAATAAACTCTGATGTTGAAAAACACATTAAAAAATGTGGAAAACCAACACTTGAATACATTGAAGGAGAGGATTATATATCTGCATATTCCGAGTTTTATGATGCAGTATTAGAAGGCGTAGGAGAATTGGTTGATTAATTTATTTTATGATTAAATTAAAAAAAACGATGCGTAATATAGTATCACGTATCACAATAGTGAAATTTTTATTGTTTGTATCCGTATCCACCTTTGTTTTTTTAACATCGTGCGATGAGTCAAGTATAATTGGATTAAACGTTCAGCCTACCAACGATTTGTTGAATGTAGTTTATAACGATACCTCAACTTTGCTTACCCGATCTGTGAAAATGGATTCCCTTAGAACTGATGCTGCTCAATTGCAATCTGTATCTTACAATGCGTTGTTTGGGACTTATTTAGATCCAATTTTTGGTAAAACTTCGGCTTCCATTTATACACAATTAACATTAAGCAGTATAAATCCAAATTTTGGGATTAATCCCATTATTGATTCGGTAGTATTGAGCTTGGTATATGATACAACATCCTGTTATGGAAAAATTCAAAAAGCTCAACAAAATATAAGTGTTTATCAATTATCTGAAAACCTTATACCTAGTAACGTTTATTATTCTAATTATTCACCTTCACTTTTAGTATCTGCTACTGATTTGGCAAATGGATTTGCCTTCACACCCAACCTTACTTCAACAAATACTATTGATGGTGAAGTTTTAAAACCCTGTTTAAGAGTTCAACTTAATTCTGCGTTCGGACAATCTATTTTAAGTAGCCAATCTTCAGGCAATTTACTAAATACTACCGCCTTTCAAAATTTTATGAAAGGGCTTTATATTACTACAGAAAACACCACTTCATTAAATAACGGAGAAGGTAATATTTTAAAAATAAATTATGCCGACTATCAAACTAAATTAAGGCTTTACTATCATTGTGATACAGCCCATTTGAAATACGATTTGAGTATTGGAACCACTGCTGCACTTTTTTCACATTTTAAACATACTTTTATAAATTCCGATTTAATTTCTCAAATAAATGAGGCGTCAGACAAACAAAATGATTTAGTTTATCTACAATCAATGGCAGGTGTAAAAGTTAAAATTAAAATGCCATATATTATGAATTTGAATACCACATACATTCATAGAATTAATAAGGCAGAACTCGTAATTAAAATTGATACAACAGCTCCATACCAATCTGGCACATATACACCTCCTACCCAATTAATTGTATTAGGGATTAATGATATTGGTGAAGATTTTGTTTTATCAGATTTTTATGAACGCGCTAATTATTCTTATGGTTATTATATTGGTGGCTCCTATAATTCTGTTACAAATGAATATAGAATCAATATTTCTAGGTACATTCAGCAAATATTAGATGGAAAAATTAAAAATAATGGCTTACATTTACTGGCTTTTCAGGGGGCTTTTTATGCCAACAGGGTAGTTATTGGCGGAGGTAGCAATAGCGCATATCACATGAAATTAAATTTAACATATACAAAATAATTATTAAAAACTAATCGTAAAAATTTTAAAAGCATGTGTGGAATAGTAGCATATATCGGAAATAAACCTGCTTATCCTATATTAATAAAGGGGCTTCAGCGCCTTGAGTATAGAGGTTATGATAGTGCAGGAGTAGCTTTAATTGATGCGGTAACATCTGCAAATTCAAGTGAATTAAATGTATATAAATGTAAGGGCAAAGTTGTTGATCTTAATAATTTCACATCTGGTAAAAATAAAAACGGGAATATCGGTATTGGACATACTCGTTGGGCTACGCACGGTATTCCAAATGATGAAAATGCACATCCGCATTATTCAGGGTCTCAAAATTTAGTTATGATTCATAACGGAATAATTGAAAATTATGGCCCATTAAAAGAAGAATTAAAAAAACGTGGACATGTTTTTTTAAGTGATACCGACTCGGAAGTATTAATTCATTTAATTGAAGATATTCAACAAAAAGAAAATTTACGGTTAGGCGAAGCTGTTCGTGTTGCCTTAAATGAAGTAGTAGGCGCTTATGCGATTGTTATTTTATCTAAAGATAATCCGAATGAATTAATTGCTGCTAAAAAGGGCAGCCCTATGGTAATTGGTATTGGTATTGATGAGTTTTTTATAGCATCTGATGCAACACCAATTGTTGAATATACCAAAAATGTAGTTTATTTAGAAGACGAAGAAATTGCATTTATTGAACGTGGTAAGGAGCTAAAAATAAAAACCATTAAGAACAAAGCAAAAACTCCTTATGTTCAGGAATTGGAGTTAAAGCTAGAAGCCTTGGAAAAAGGAGGTTACGAGCACTTTATGTTAAAGGAAATATTTGAACAGCCTCGTTCTATTAAAGACAGCATGCGTGGAAGAGTTAGTTCCGAAAAAGGTATTGTAAACCTTGGTGGAATAACTGAATATGAGCAGAAATTTATAAATGCAAAGCGCATCATTTTTATTGCTTGTGGAACATCTTGGCATGCCGCTTTAGTTGCCGAATACTTGTTTGAAGATTTGGCTAGAATACCTGTTGAAGTAGAATACGCCTCAGAGTTCCGTTACCGCAATCCAATTGTTTATGAGGATGATGTAGTTATAGCCATTTCTCAATCTGGAGAAACAGCCGATACTTTAGCAGCCATAGATTTAGCAAAGTCTAAAGGTGCAACTATCATTGGTATTTGTAATGTAGTAGGTTCTTCTATTGCCCGTGCTACTCATGCTGGTTCTTATACGCATGCTGGTCCAGAAATTGGTGTTGCATCAACAAAAGCTTTTACGGCACAAATAACAGTGCTTACATTAATGGCCTTAAGAATTGCTTTTATAAAAGGAACAATTTCCTCTTCGCGTTTCCATCAATTATTAAATGAATTAGAAGCAATCCCTGAAAAAATAGAGAAGGTATTACAAACCAATGAAAAAATAAAATACATTGCTGATATTTATAAAAACTCCACTAACGCATTGTATTTAGGTAGAGGATATACATTTCCAGTTGCTTTAGAAGGTGCATTAAAATTAAAAGAGATTTCTTATATTCATGCCGAAGGTTATCCTGCTGCGGAAATGAAACATGGTCCAATTGCATTGATAGATGAGGAAATGCCTGTTTTTGTAATAGCAACAAAAGGGGGGTCTTACGAAAAAGTAGTAAGTAACATTCAAGAAGTAAAAGCCAGAAAAGGAAAAGTTATTGCCATTGTTACCGAAGGTGATACGCAGGTAAAAGGAATGGCGGATTATACCATTGAAATTCCAGAAACGGATGAAATATTAGTGCCTTTAGTTTCCGTGGTTCCATTACAATTATTATCGTATCACATAGCCGTAATGCGTGGTTGCAATGTTGATCAACCAAGGAACTTAGCGAAATCGGTAACGGTAGAGTAGGAATATAAATAACCTAATCCGGCTAAAGCCGGAAAGCGCAAGCTGTTTGATTTATAACCCCAGCCTTAAGGCTGGGGTTAATAAAACCCTCACTGAATAGGGGCTTTAGCCCAAAAATTTTGCACGCTGTACTCAATACTTTGTACTATATCTCCAAAGTAATGCAGGCGTGTTCGGCAACCATTTGTTCGGCACGTTTTTTTGAGATATGTTGTGCAGTACCAACAATTTCATTGTATACCAGCAATTGAACGGTAAATAATTTATCGGTAGCGTTAGCTGTTTCATTAATGGTTTCAAAGCGGTATTCTTTTTTTTCTTTTTGAACCCACTCAATAAATTTGCTTTTAAAATCTATTTCTTTGGTTTCCACCTCATCCATATCAATATGAACATTGATAATTCGGGTAAGTATAAATTTCTGAGCTTGTTTATAACCTTTATCCAGGTATATAGCACCAATTAAAGCTTCGTAAGCATCGCCATTTATAGAACTGGGCTTGTTGACTCTAAATCTATCGTTATTTGACTCTATAAACGCATTTAAACCCAATTTAAGTGCAATTTGGTTGTGCTTGGCACGGCTCACCATTTTTGAGCGCATTTTGGTTAAAAAACCTTCGTCTTTATAAGGAAATTTTTTGAATAGGTAATCGGCAACAACACTGCCTATAATGGAATCACCTAAAAATTCAAGTCGTTCATTACTGTCCTTAACACCTTTTTTTATTTCCTGTGCAACGGAACTGTGTCGGAAAGCTAATTGATACAATGTAATGTTTACAGGGTAAAAACCTAATATATTGCGCAGCGATTCATGTAATTTTTTTTCGGGAGAAAAGTGAACACGTAGGGGTTTTTTGAAAATAGTCAAGGTCAATGTGCTGATGTGCTGATTAGAGGATGTGCTAATTATTTAATAATGTGCTGATGTGCTAATTAGTTGATGTGCTGATGCTTTTTACCATATCATATTAAATTATTTGCTTTTTTTATTACCTTATTGATAGGTATCAGCACATCTTCTAATCGACACATGAGCATATCAAAAAGAATCAGCACATTAGCATATTAACTAATCAGCAAATCGTTAAGCAATATATTTTTTCATAATCACAGAAGCATTGTGTCCACCAAACCCAAAAGTATTGCTCAAAGCAGCACGTACAACACGTTTTTGAGCTTTGTGGAATGTAAGGTTTAGCCTATTATCCAGGGCCGGATCATCGTTAAAGTGATTAATGGTAGGAGGCACAATATCGTTTTGAACAGCTAAAACACAAGCCATTGCCTCAATAGCACCGGCAGCACCTAATAAGTGACCTGTCATTGATTTAGTGGAACTTATATTTAAGTTGTAAGCATGTTCTCCAAAAACCTTAACAATAGCTTTTGTTTCAGCAACATCTCCAAGTGGAGTGGATGTACCATGAACATTTACGTAATCTATTTGATCAACTGTCATTTCAGCATCCTGCAATGCGTTTTTCATAACATTCATTGCTCCTAAACCTTCGGGATGCGGTGCTGTAATGTGGTTTGCATCAGCAGTCATGCCACCGCCTGCAACTTCAGCATATATTTTTGCTCCACGTTTTAAAGCATGTTCTAATTCTTCTAATATTAAACAGCCTGCACCTTCACCCAAAACAAAACCATCGCGATCTACATCAAATGGACGAGAGGCAGTTTGTGGAGAATCGTTACGAGTAGAAAGCGCGTGCATTGCATTAAAACCTCCAACACCTGCCTGACATACCGCAGCTTCTGAACCACCAGCAACAATAATATCTGCCTTTCCAAGTTTAATATACATTGCTGCATCTATAATTGCATTGGTAGACGAAGCGCAAGCCGAACAAGTTGTGAAATTTGGACCACGCATTCCGAACATAATAGAAATATGTCCCGAACAAATATCGGCAATCATTTTTGGTATAAAAAAAGGATTGAAACGAGGGGTACCATCACCACCGGCAAAATTAAAACATTCATCCTGAAATGTTTGTAATCCACCAATACCTGAACCCCATATAACACCGGCTCTATCAGGGTCAAATTTATTTTCACCATCCAACTGAGCGTCTTTCATGGCTTGCATTGCAGATACTAAGCCATATTGAGAGAAAGGATCCAGTTTACGAGCTTCTTTACGATCTAAATAATCTTCGGGATTAAAGCCTTTTACTTCGCAAGCAAATTGGGTTTTAAATTTTGAAGCATCAAAACGAGTAATAGCTGCCGCTCCGCTAACACCATTGAGGAGATTGTTCCAAAAATCAGGAACATTATTACCAATGGGTGTTATAGCACCAAGTCCTGTAACTACTACTCGTTTTAACTTCATAAAATAATTGTTTAATAATTATTTTGTATTCGCCTCAATGTAAGTAATTGCATCACCTACGGTACCAATTTTTTCAGCTTGGTCATCAGGAATAGCAATATTAAATTCTTTTTCAAATTCCATGATTAATTCTACAGTGTCTAATGAATCTGCTCCTAAATCATTTGTAAAGCTAGCTGTTGGTGTTACTTCTTTTTCGTCAACACCTAATTTATCAACGATAATAGCTTTTACTTTTGTTGCAATGTCTGACATTTTTAAACGTTTTTTAAGGTTAATTCTTTTGCAAAGATATGTTTCTACATAGAATTACAAAAAAAATAATTCAAAAATGCCTATTTATATCGATTTTTATTTCATTATCAATTAAAAATCAATTAATTACAAGTTTTGAACATCCCGATAAGGACAACTTATTTGAACATCCATTATTTGTTTGGCACTAGTCCTTTGCTCTTATTAACGAGTGAATATTACTTAAGTTTCAATAAAATCCATAAAAAGGTAATAAAATGGGGGTTTAGTAGTATCTTTGAACCATGAAAAATATTGCCATATTTGCTTCAGGAGAGGGCACCAATGCTCAAAATATAATTGATTATTTTAAATTATCTGATAAAGTAAATATAAAATTGGTAGTATCAAATAAACCTACGGCAAATGTTTTGAACCGTGCCAAAAATGAAGGTGTTGATACGTTGATTATTGATCGTAAAATGTTTTACGAAAGAGATATAACTATTGAAGCCTTGAGATTAGCTAATATTGATTTGATAGTTTTGGCAGGTTTTTTATGGATGATTCCTGAAAGTTTGATAAAGGCATTTCCAAATAAAATAATAAATATTCACCCGGCTTTATTACCAAAATTTGGAGGGAAGGGAATGTACGGAATGAAAGTGCACGAAGCCGTTGTTGCGGCAAATGAAAAACAAAGTGGTATTACTATTCATTATGTGAATGAACAGTACGATGAAGGTAAAATAATATCACAACATGTTTGTTTGATTACCGAATCGGATACTTCGGAAGAGGTGGCAAAAAAAATTCATAATCTTGAAAAAGAATATTTTCCAAGTACAATAGAAAAAATTTTACATTCGTTTTAAATTATGATCTCAATTTATACCGATGGTGCATCGCGCGGAAATCCTGGTCCTGGAGGATATGGCGTTGTAATGTTATATGGTGCTTTACGTAAAGAATTATCGGAAGGGTTTAAGATAACTACCAACAATCGCATGGAATTGATGAGTGTAATTGTTGCGCTGGAGGCTTTAAAAAAGGAGAATGCCCTAGTAACTATTTATTCCGATTCAAAATATGTGGTGGATTCGGTTGAAAAGAAATGGATTTTTGGGTGGGAAAAAAAAAATTACAAGGACAAAAAAAATCCAGATTTATGGATGCGTTTTTTAAAAGTGTATAGAAAACATCATGTAAAATTTATTTGGGTAAAAGGCCACGCTTCTAACAAAGAAAATAACAGATGCGATGAATTGGCTGTAGCAGCGGCCTTGAGCGTAAACCTTAAACCTGATTATGGTTATGTTGGATTATAAAATACTAAACTAGTATGCGCTAAAAGCGCATACTAGTTTAGTATTTTATAATTTGTTCTTTTAATTTAGAATCTACCGGGTTTTTAGAAAACCAAATTCCAAAAAGGGCTTTTTTAAATTCTAAACCAGGTATAGCAGCTTGACCGCTTTTGGTATAATTAAGCGTTTTCATGTTTTTTTTAAGGTCGGTAGAATTAATAGTGGTGCTTTTAGCGGTTGTATTTAATGAAGTGAAAGAATATGGTTTAGAATTTTTGCTAGCTGAAATTCCAACCCCAGGAGAATAGTGAATATCATATACGTCACCTACTTTTGTAGTTTCAGAAGAAAATACTTGACAAATTAGATTAATTTCTTCTTCAATAGGTTTAGTATTATTATTTAAAGAACGTGAAAATCCTTCGCGAATATATCTTGCCATAGTTTCGCCAGTAAGCATTGATGAAATAATTTGTAAACGAACGCTCATAGGTTTATCTGCATTTATAATCACTTCAGGATCTTTGCTTTGTTCGCTCATGTATAGTCCGAGCACATATACACGTACAAAATATTTTTCTCTAATTCCTTCTCCTGTAAAGGTGCGAACGGTTTCGTTAAACCCTAATTTAGGAGGTAATGTAACGCCGCTAATTTTAGATTGAGAATATCCATTATTAACAATAAGAAGAGCAACGGCAATGATTCGAAGATTTTTTTTCATAACTTAAAACGTTAGATTAATAAAGTTTTTGAGTGTCTTAACGAATAATTGTTGAAAAGGTTTAAAAAACTATCTTAAAATTTTCCAAGTTTAAATACCAATCCAACATGTATTCCAGATAGGTTTGTAGAATTTCCAGAAATAATTTTATAACTTACATTAAGTGCAGGAACAAAGTGTTTTGCAAAATTAAATTCAATATTGATACCTGGCTCCACAATAAATACAGAAGAGGATTTAATTTTGCTGCTACTGCGATCGCCACCAGCCAAAACCCCTCCAACACATATATTTAGAGGAAAAGAAACGTGAATGGGCGAATCGTAATTAAAAATATATTCTAAATAGATACCACCATAACCCATTGATAAGTTGTGGGTAAAATGCGTGGTGTCTTTTTTTGTATATGTAGTATCCGTTATAGAACTTGCCGAGTTTCCTATTACAGCAGCTCCAATACCTCCAACTCCAAAATGGTGGTTTCTAATTAGTCCACCTTTACCGCCTACCATAACGCCCCAATACTTACCCATCATAGATGCGCCTACCATGGGTGCGCCATACCCACCATAGCTGTTAGTTTTAGTGGTATCTTTTTTAAATATTGTTTTCATTTCTTGTGAAAACGACAGACTGGTAATAAATGCCAATGCTATAATTAAGCTTACTTTTTTCATGATAATTTATTGTTTTAGTTAATAGTCTTATAATTAAAGCTGTTTCTGAAATTTTAAAACGCGATACATCAAATGTATTGTATAATTTTTTATTATGCAAGCATAATAAATTTAATCAACACGTTAAATTTATGTTTTTTAGCATAAATAAATATGGTTAAAAGCAGTAAAATGCAATTTATATTAAAAAAAATGGGCTATGTTTTGTTAAAAATCACTTATTTTTAAAGAGCAATCAAAAAAATGGGGGGTTAACATAAAAAAAGATGTAAAATATATTGACTTATAAAAAAAAGGGGTTACATTTGTACCGAAAATTTAAAACAAATCATTATTCTTTAACAAAAAACTTAAATCTCATGAAAAGTAAATTAACAGTTATTCCGTTTTTATTGCTAATTGCGATTAGTATTTATGCAGTATTTTTTCCCGGTTTGCCGACTGGTATTACTTCAACAGATCCAGATGTGTTAGCAAAATTTGCTGCAATAAATACAGGTGACGTAGCTTGGGTATTAACTGCAACTGCTTTGGTTTTGTTTATGACACCAGGCTTAGCATTGTTTTATGGCGGTATGGTTAACTCAAAAAATATAATTACTACCATGTTACAAAGTTTTATTTGTATGGGTGTTATTAGCATAGTTTGGGTAGTGGTTGGTTTTAGTATTGCTTTTGGCGATTCTCAAGGCGGTTTGTTTGGCGATCCAAGATCATTTTTTATGCTAAATGGTGTGTTAGAACATACACCTTGGGCATTGGCTCCAACAATCCCTATGATTTTATTCGTGCTATTTCAATTAAAGTTTGCCATCATTACTCCAGCTTTAATTACAGGTTCGTTTTCTGAAAGAATTAGATTTACATCTTATGTATTGTTTATTTGTTTGTTCAGTATTTTTATTTATGCTCCATTAGCACATTGGGCTTGGCATCCAGAAGGTTGGTTGTTTAAAATGGGTGTGTTGGATTTTGCTGGAGGAACCGTTGTACATATTTCAGCAGGTTGTGCAGCATTAGCAGCAGCTTTATATTTAGGTAAAAGAAAAGAAGGACATGAAGAAAACACACCTGCAAACATTCCTTTTGTATTGTTAGGAACTGCAATTTTATGGTTTGGTTGGTTTGGTTTTAATGCCGGTTCAGCATTAGGAGCAGGAACATTAGCCGTAACAGCTTTTGCAACTACTAATACAGCAGCGGCAGCAGCAGGTTTAGCCTGGATATTTTTTGACGGTGTAAAAGGTAAAAAGCCTACAGCTATTGGGTTTTGTATTGGTGCAGTGGTAGGTTTGGTAGCAATTACGCCAGCAGCAGGTTATGTTAGCATTCCGGTAAGTATTTTCATTGGGGTTTTAGCTAGTATTATTAGTAATCAAATAGTTGCTTGGAGAGCTAAATCAACATTGGATGATACATTGGATGTATTTCCTTGCCATGGTGTAGGCGGGATGACAGGTATGTTGCTTACAGGTTTATTTGCAAGTAAACTTATCAATACAGCAGCTGTAGATGGTTTATTTAACGGTGGAGGATCTCACTTATTTGTTTCTCACGTTATAGCATTGGTTGCTGTAGCATCCTTCGCATTCTTCGGATCATTGTTATTATTAAAAATTACAGATTTAATTTCTCCATTAAGAGTAACGGAAGAAGAAAAAGAAATAGGTTTAGATATCACTCAACATGGTGAAGAAACCTTGATTAACAAAGTTATGAGATAATTAATAAGTAAATAAATAAAACCAAGCAAAATGAAAAAATCAGTTGTTTTATTATCTGCTTCGCTTCTTTCTGTTGCTAGTATGCAAGCTCAGGATACTGCAAAAGCGGCAGCGCCAAGTCCATTTACGTTTAGTGGATACATTGACTCGTATTACTTTTATAACTTGAATAATCCGAAGTCGGGAGATAACTTAGGTCAATCTGGTACTGCTAGAGCATTTGATCAGAAATCAAATACATTTGGCTTGGGGTTGGTTCAAACAAAATTTGGATATTCAAACACAAAATCGGATGTAGTAGTAGATTTAACTTTTGGACCAAATGCTGATTTGGGAAACTACGGGAACGTTGTTGGGCCATTGGGAGCAGGTAAAGGAAGTATGGCTTTAGCAATTAAACAAGCCTATTTTAACTATAAAGCTACTAATAAATTAATGTTTACAGCCGGTCAATTCGGTACTCATATTGGATACGAAGTTATTGACGCACCCGTAAACTACAATTATTCGTTATCAAATCTTTTCAATAATGGGCCTTTTTACCATATTGGAGTAAAAGGTACCTATGCTTTCAGTGATAAGGTTTCTTTGATGGCAGGTGTTGTGAATAATGTAGATGCTTTGTATGATAATAATGCTTCCAAAGGTGTTATTGCTCAAATGTTTGTTCATCCTGCAGAAGGTTGGAACGTATATGTTAATTATATTGGTAGCAATGAAACATCAACAAAAAAAGTTGGATCAACAAAAGATACAGCAGGGTTTTATCAAATGGTTGATTTAACCACAGGGTATCAGGTAACTGAAAAATTTTATGTAGGTGTGAATGCAGCTTATGGTAGCCAAAAAGCAGAGTATCAAGGAACTGCAAATACAGGAGCATCTGGTAAAGATACCACAAAAACATGGGGTGGTGCAGCATTGTACATGAATTATGCATTTACTGATAAATTTGGTTTGGGTATCAGAGCAGAAGCTTTTGATAATACATCGGGTGTAAGAGGTTTGGTTGCTGCAAAAACTACAGCTATTGCATCAACAGGAACTTCAGTTGGAACAAATGTAACTTCTATAACATTAACAGGAAACATTACTTTGGCTGAAGGGCACTTGTTATTGAAACCTGAAATAAGAATGGATTCATTTAAAAAATTGGATTATACCGATGTTGGACTTGGTAATGCAGGGAATTATCAACAGTTTCAAGATTCAAAAGGTAACTGGACTAAAAATGCTCAAACAACTGTTGGTTTAGCATTGATTTATAAATATTAATAATTAAAATTTGGGCGTTAATTAATTACTAAATTTATTTTAAACTCCATTTTTACAACGCTGATATTCTGTTTTTAACTAATTTCATCCTTGAATTAGTAATAATCAGAATATCAGCGTTTTTATTTTTAAATACCCATGTCAACAAAAACTGAAAATTGTATTTTAGTTCCTATCGATTCTACGGAACAAACAGTTATAGCGCTTAGTCAGTCCTATAATCTTGCCCGTTTAACCAACTCTAAAATAGTATTGTTAACAGTGGATGAAGGAACCCCTCCTGTTGAACAAAAAAAATTGGAGGAATTAGCTAAAGATGCGTCTGAAAAATCGGGACAACTGGTTGAAACCCTTATCCGTAAAGGAAATGTGTATGAAGAAATTAATAAAGTTGCTGACATAATAAACCCTTTATTTGTAATGATTGGCTTAACATCCAAAATTACATTACGTAAAATTACCGGGCAAAATGCCTTTAAAATGGTGCGTGAATCAAAGCATCCGGTAATAACGATAAGAGGAAAACTGCACAGGGATGGCTGCAAAACTATATTGTTACCATTGGATTTGACAAAGGAAACCCGTGAAAAAATTCGTAATGCAGTTGAATTGGCTAAATTGTTTAAAGCTGATATTCGTATTATTTCTATTTTAACAGGTGAAAGCAAGGAAGAAGAAAACAAGCTGATAGCTTACTCTAACCAGTCGTGGAAGTATATTAAGGAGAGTGGGGTACGTTGTTCTGTTAAAACACTTCGTGGTAAAGATGTTGTTAAAATGGTATTGGAGTACGGACATGAGGTTGAAGCCGACCTAATTTTAATAATGAGTAAAGCGGAGTTAAGTATGGCTGAATTTTTTATTGGAACTGTTGCACAACGTGTTATTAATGAGAGCGATATACCTGTTTTAAGTTATCGCCCTATGAAGAGGAAAGATACTACTGCATTTACAAAATAGATTTTGCGATGATATTAAAAAAAGCCCTTTCGATTAATTTCGAAAGGGCTTTTTTTAGTTACAGACCTAACAGGTTTTTGAAACCTGTCAGGTCTAAAATTTAGAAACTATTCGCGTTAATTATTCTGTCTTTTGTTTCTAAAACGGAGTGTCCTACAAGGAATTCATCTACTTTACGTGCAGCTTCTCTGCCTTCTGAAATAGCCCAAACAACCAATGATTGACCGCGACGCATATCGCCGGCAGCAAACACTTTAGATACATTGGTTCTGTATTCTCCTTCTTTTGCTTTTACGTTAGAACGTTCGTCCAATTCAATACCAGCTTTTTCAAGCATCCCTTGAAATTGTGGATGTAAGAAACCCATGGCAATTAATAATAACTGACACGGTATTTCGCGGGTAGAATTAGCTACTTCAGCAAATTTTACCGGACGACCAAATTTGTCAATTTCCCAGGTAACATCAGAAACTACAATTGCTTTTAATTGCCCTTTATCATCACCGATAAATTCTTTGGTATTAACACCAAAAAAACGTTCCACACCTTCTTCTTGCGAGGAACTTACTCTGAATATCATTGGGTACGATGGCCAAGGCATATTGTCATTTCGCTCAGTTGGAGCTTTACTCATCAACTCAAACTGTTTAATAGATTTTGCTTTTTGACGGTTAGATGTACCAACACAATCGGAACCTGTATCACCACCACCAATAACGATAACATCTTTACCTGTTGCTAAAATTTGATCAGGTATAGCAGATTTGTAATCTGCTTTTGAATCAGAAACAGGTTTCGAACCCTCTTTTGAAGAAACAGGTTGCAAACCTGTTTTACTGTTAACTTTATTTTGTTGTTTCAAAAATTCCATTGCAAAATGGATGCCTTTTAACTCACGTCCGGGCAAACTTAAATTTCTTGGAATGGTTGATCCACCTGCTAAAACAACGGCATCAAAACCTGCAATAAATTTTTTAATATCACCATCTTTGCCAACTTCGGTATTGCAAATAAATTCAATGCCTGATTCTTTCATGATATTTACACGGCGTGCAACAACAGTTTTTTCTAATTTAAAATCAGGAATACCGTAGCGTAATAATCCTCCTGGCTCATCGTCGCGTTCATAAACCTTTACGGTATGTCCCACTTTGTTAAGTTGCGCAGCAGCAGCTAATCCAGCCGGACCGGAACCAACAACAGCAACCGTTTTACCCGAACGGGCAGCAGGAGGGCTTGGTTTTACAAAGCCTTTATCGTAAGCAATTTCAATGATGTGTTTTTCAATTTCTTCAATGGCAATAGCAGGTTTGTTTATTCCCAATACACAAGCCGATTCACAAGGTGCCGGACAAATTCTCCCTGTAAATTCGGGGAAGTTATTGGTTGATGTAAGGATGTTGTAAGCTTCTTCCCACTTTTGATTATAAACGGCATCGTTAAATTCCGGAATAACATTGCCTAGCGGACAACCACTGTGGCAAAATGGAACGCCGCAATTCATGCAACGTGCAGCCTGTTGATTTAACTTTTCATCGGTAAACCGTCCAACAAATTCATTATAATTTTCCAGACGTTTAGCAACTGATATTTTTGAAGGGAGTTCTCTATTAAACTCTTTAAACCCTGTAGCTTTTCCCATTATTATTTTGCTGATTGTTTAACTTTAGTTTGTTGTTTAAGCACGCTTTTGTATTCTCTAGGGAACACTTTTACAAAAAAAGCTGATTGTTGTTGCCAATCATCTAAAATGAATTTAGCAGCCTTACTTTGTGTTAATTGCGAATGTTTAGTTAGCAATGCTTTGATCTCTGTTTCATCCTCATCAGTAAGTGGATCTAAGTCTACCATTTCTTTGTTGCAATTTATTTCAAAGGAACGATCCACATCGTATATCCAAGCAATACCGCCACTCATACCTGCTGCAAAGTTTCGTCCTGTTTTACCAAGGATAAGAACTTTACCGCCTGTCATGTATTCGCAACCGTGATCACCAACCCCTTCAACAACGGATATTGCACCAGAGTTACGTACAGCAAAGCGTTCACCAGCCATACCTCTTACAAACAGTTCGCCATCGGTTGCACCGTAAAGTGCCACGTTACCAATAATCATGTTTTCGTGCGGTTTAAATTTGGTATTTGCGGCAGGGTAAATCGCTAAACGAGCTCCGGATAATCCTTTACCCACATAATCATTTGCCTCACCAGCCAATTCAAAGGATAAACCTTTGGTACAAAAAGCACCAAAACTTTGTCCGGCAGAACCTGTAAACTTAAAGTTGATAGTATTTTCGGGCAATCCTGCGCTTTGGTATTTTTTTGTAATCTCGTGCGACAGGATGGTTCCTGTGGTACGGTCGGTATTTTTAATGTTGAATTCGGCAGTAACCGGTTTTTTTGTTTCGATAGCTGATTTAGCTGCTTCGAGCAATTTCCAATCCAATACAGTTTCCAAACCATGGTCTTGTTTTTCGCTGTTATACAAGGTCATTCCAGATGGATTTTCCATGGTGTGCAACAAGTCGGAAAGGTCGATGTTTTTCACTTTCCAATGATCGATATCTTCACGTAATTTCAAGAAATGAGAGCGACCGACCATTTCCTCAATGGTTCGTAATCCCAGAGAAGCCATGATTTCACGCATTTCTTCTGCAATAAAATGGAACAAATTAACAATGTGTTCCGGTTTACCGCTAAATAATTTGCGTAGTTCAGGATCTTGCGTAGCAACACCAACCGGACAAGTATTCAAGTGGCATTTACGCATCATGATACAACCGCCTGCAACAAGGGCTGCAGTTGCTACCCCCCATTCTTCGGCACCCAATAAAGCAGCAATAACAATGTCTCTACCGGTTTTCATTTGACCATCAGCTTGTAATACTACGCGACTTCTTAATTTATTTTTTACTAATGTTTGTTGTGCTTCTGCCAAACCAAGTTCCCAAGGTAAACCTGCGTGAACAACCGAAGTTAAAGGCGATGCGCCTGTTCCTCCATCATGACCTGCAATTAAAATAACATCGGCATGTGCTTTTGCAACACCTGCTGCAATAGTGCCAACACCTGCTTTAGCAACCAGCTTAACGCTGATACGTGCATGACGATTCGCATTTTTTAAATCGAATATCAATTGAGCTAAATCCTCAATAGAGTAAATATCGTGATGCGGCGGCGGAGAAATTAAGCCTACTCCCGGTGTTGCGTGACGCACACGTGCAATCCACTCATCTACTTTATGACCAGGTAATTGCCCACCTTCGCCCGGTTTAGCACCTTGTGCCATTTTAATTTGTAACTCATCTGCATTAGCAAGGTAATTGGCAGTAACTCCAAATCGGCCAGAAGCTACTTGTTTGATGGCCGAACGCATAGAATCACCGTTAGGTAATTTAATGTATCTAATCTCGTCTTCACCACCTTCGCCGGTATTGCTTTTTGCACCAATGCGGTTCATGGCAATGGCAAGCGTGCTGTGTGCTTCGTGTGAAATAGAGCCGAAGGACATTGCGCCTGTTGCAAAACGTTTCATGATAGCCTCAATAGGCTCCACTTCTTCGATAGGAACAGGTGATTTATGATGAACAAATTCCAACAATCCACGAATAGTAAACATCGTATCTTTTTGGTTGTTTACTGCTTTGGCGTAATTTTTATAAATCTCGTAATTATTGGTACGAGTAGCATGTTGTAATAAATGTATGGTTGTAGGATTAAACAAGTGAGGCTCTCCGGTGCGGTGCCATTGATATACACCACCTTCGGGTAATAATTTATTGCTGAATTCACCGGGTTTAAAACCTCTGAAATGTTTAATCAAGGCCTCGTGCGCTATTTCATCCAAGCCCATACCACCAATACGTGTTACTGTACCTGTAAAGTATTTATCGATAACGCTTTGTTGGAAGCCAACAATTTCAAACACTTGAGAACCGTGGTAGGATTGAAGTGTAGAGATTCCCATTTTAGAGAACACTTTCAACAAGCCGTCACATACGGATTTAACATAATTTTTTGTCAGGTATTTTAAATCCAGTTTAGTATCTAATTTACCATCTACCAATAGTTTGTTAATGGAAGCCAGTGCCAAATAAGGGTTGATGGCAGTAGCACCAAAAGCTACCAAGCATGCAAAATGATGAACTTCCCATACGTCGCCGGCTTCAACAATTAAACCAACTGCACCGCGTAAGCCTTTTTTAATTAAAAAGTGGTGAACAGCAGATAAAGCAAGCAATGACGGAATAGGAGCATGTTGCGAATCTATTTTTCTATCCGAAAGAATTAATACTTCAAAGCCATCATTCACCGCATCTTCGGCGTATTGGCATAAACGTGCCAATCCTTTTTCCAATGATCCGGGTAAACCGTTTGCTACAAAGTATGTTTGTAAGGTTTTGGTTTGAAAAGATCCTGTATCCAAGCTACGTACTTTTTCCAACTCCATGTTGGTTAATACCGGATGATTTAAGGAAAGGCTGTGACAATGCGTTTTATCTTCGTCCAACAAATTACCATTGTTACCCATAAAACCTTTCAAACTCATCACCATTCGCTCGCGAATAGGGTCGATTGGAGGATTGGTAACCTGCGCAAAATGTTGTTTAAAGTAATTTGCTAAATGTTGAGGTGTATCCGATAAAACAGCCAATGGTATATCTGTTCCCATGGATCCTAAAGCCTCTTTACCATCCAATGCCATTGGTTTAATGAGCGTTTCAATATCTTCACGCGAATATCCGAATACTTGTTGGTATTTGAAGGTAGAAGCGCTGGAAAGCTCAGTAAATACGACACGAGGCTCAGCCAAATCTTCTAATTTAATTTTAAAATTTTTCAACCATTCGGCATACGGTTGTTTGTCTGTTGCTTGTTTTTTTACTTCGTCATCGGTAAGTACTTTACCTTTTTCAATATCAACAACCAACATTTTGCCGGGTTGTAAACGTCCTTTTTCAATTACTGTTGATTCGTCAATTGGCAAAACACCTGCTTCAGAAGCACATATAATTTGATCGTTGCTTGTGATTACATAACGCAAGGGTCTTAGTCCGTTTCTATCAAGTGTAGCACCAATAATTTTACCATCGGTAAAGTTCAATGCTGCCGGACCGTCCCATGGTTCCATCAATGTTGCATGGTATTCGTAGAATGCTTTTTTCAAAGGATCCATTTGTTCGTTTTCGTCCCAAGCCTCTGGAACCAGCATCATCATTACATGAGGCAATGAACGACCAGCGTGAACCAATAGCTCAACAACGTTATCCAAACAAGCGGAGTCGGATTGATTTTGATCGATAACTGGCAATAACATGTCCATTTCTTCCTTAGTGAAATAAGGGGAAACGAATGAACGCATACCTGAATAAAACCAATTTAAGTTACCTACAACAGTATTGATTTCCCCGTTGTGCGCCAAAAAGCGGAAGGGTTGTGCCAATTTCCATGAAGGAGAAGTGTTGGTAGAAAAACGAGAATGTATCATCCCGAAAGCAGATTTTAGTCTGCTATCATTTAGGTCAGGAAAATAAGTACGCACCTGATGGCTGGTAAACTGCCCTTTGTAAACAATGATACGTGACGAAAACGAAACAACATAAAAAAGTTGAACAGCAGTAATTTCTTTTTCGCGTGCTACTTTGGTGATATAGTTTTTGAAAACATATAGTTTTCTTTCAAAATCATCGGAATTGGTAATGGTTTTAGGGCGTTCAATAAAAATTTGCTCCATATCTGGCTCCATGGATAAAGCGGTTTCGCCGATACCGGTAGTATCAACAGGTACTTTACGAAAACCAAGAATAGTGAAGCCAAATTTTTCGGCAGCAGTAACAATAGCTTTACGGCAAGCTTCTTTTACAGTAGGTTTTTTAGGGAAGAAAAGCATACCAACACCATAATCACCTACTTTAGGCAATTTAAAGTCTAATTTTTTACATTCTTCAGCAAAAAAGTCGTGAGGAATTTGCAATAAAAGTCCGGCACCATCGCCTGAATTTGGATCACAACCACAAGCACCACGATGCTCCATGTTTTCTAATATCGTTAATGCGTCCGACACTATTTGATGCGACTTTCTGCCTTTTATATCACAAATATATCCTACACCACATGAATCGTGCTCATAAGCTTCTTTGTATAAGCCTTGCCCTGTATCGTTTACTGTGTTAATCATTATTGGGTATTATTAGTTTTTCAATTTTGGCGCTAAGATACAAAAAATAGTTTTTTTAATAACGTTTTTATTTGGGTTTTATTGACCTATATCCTCCTGAGTGGATAGAGGCACTACTTAAATGAGTTCAGAGAAACTTTGCTGGACTAAAAAACGGTTACTTTTTTCATATTACTATGGTTTATTAAGGAGCAATTATATTCGTAATTTATATAAAGCCTATTATTTTGGATATACATGAAGAATTAAAAAAAATATTTTAGACGCTTATAAATTACGTTTTGAAAACTGTTATTTATATAAATTATTGACAATACGTTATTTGTATAATTATTAAGGAGGGACTAAGTAAAAACAAGTGATTTGAAATAAAAAAACCCCGCATTTTATGCGAGGCTTTTGTGGTGGGAACTACTGGGTTCGAACCAGTGACCCTCTGCTTGTAAGGCAGATGCTCTGAACCAGCTGAGCTAAGCTCCCAAAATTTCAACTCCATTTATTGCTAAACGGGTTGCAAATATATACACTTTTTGTAACCTATACTTATTTTTTTTACTTTTTTTATTTAAATCCCCTCGGCAACGGTAAATGTACTACCCCCAATTAGCACCATATCGTCTGATTTTGCAGCACTTTTAGCAGCTTTTAGCGCCTCGACTACGGATGTAAAAATTTTTCCGCTTAGACCTAAGTTTTTCGCTTGAAGTGCTAAATTTTCCGCATTTAATGCTCTTGGAATGTTGGCTTTGCAATAATAATAGCTAGCATTTTTTGGTAAAAGTGCAAGAATAGTAGTAATGTCCTTGTCATTTACCATTCCCAATATAAAATGCAGATGATTATGAGGCGTTTGTTTAATTTGTAATAGTAATTCTTTTATCCCGGCTTCGTTATGTGCTGTATCAGCAACGGTTAATGGGTTGGAGGCTAGTATTTGCCAACGCCCTAGCAATCCGGTTTGTGTAACCACATTTTTTATGCCGTCTGCCGTGTTTTTTTCTGAAATGGTAAATCCATTTTGGTTTAATATCTCCATAACACTTAAAACTGCTGGAATATTTTTTTGTTGATACAAGCCTAACAATTCACTTTCAAGCTGAATAGTTTTGGTTAACCCCAATACATCCATCGCCAGATAAGGCTTTTTCTGTTGGATAGGATGAACATTGCTAATCTTCCATTTTTCATCCGCAAAAGCGATGGGTGCATTGTTTTGTTTTGCTTTTTCTATAAAAACGGTTTTAATCTCAGCTTGCGTTTCGCCAATAATAACAGGGGTTTTAGGTTTTATGATGCCCGCTTTTTCGGCTGCAATTTGTTGGAGCGTGTTGCCAAGTATTGCCGAATGATCGAAACTTATATTGGTAATTACAGAGCAAATTGGAGCTATTACGTTTGTAGAATCTAATCTGCCACCCAAACCCACTTCTATTACAGCAATATCAACGTTTTGCGATGCAAAATAATCGAAAGCTAAACCAACGGTCATTTCAAAAAAAGAAGGTTGAATTTTTTCAAAATTTGTTTTGTATTTTTCTACAAAATCAACTACACTTTGTTCAGGAATCATTTCCCCGTTTATTTTTATGCGTTCCCTAAAATCCTTTAAATGTGGCGAAGTATATAATCCTACTTTTAGTCCGGCGCTTTGTAAAATGGATGCAATAAAATGAGAAGTAGAGCCTTTACCATTGGTGCCAGCTATGTGTATGGATTTGAACTTTTTTTCGGGATTGCCGAGTAAATCACATAAGGCAATTGTATTGTCCAAATTAGCTTTATAAGCGGCGCTGCCAATGCGTTGGAACATGGGCAACTGTGTGTATAAATAATCGAGCGTTTGTTGGTAATTCATTATTCAAGTCTAAAAACAAACGTATAAGTGCCACGTTGCTCCGTTATACCATCTGGACTGGGGTTAAATTTTACAGTAAGTGCTGCCTGGCGTGCTTTTGCGTATAGGTTGGAATCGATGGTGGTAGAACCTATTTGTCCAGGAGTGGCTTTTATTACTTTACCATCTTCATTCACAATAATTTCAACTACTACAATACCTTCTTTTTGCGAATCGCTAATTTTTATAGGTCGCTGTATTAACATTCTGCCTTTGAGGTCGTAACCGCCTTTGCCGTTATAACCAGGAGTTCCGTTGCCATGCCCAGTGCCATCTCCACTTCCAACACCGTGTTGGCTGCCTGTTCCCGAACCTCCAGTATTGCCATCACCTTCTCCTTCGCCCGAATGTTTTTTTCTGTTTCTAAGTGCTGCCAAAGCCCTCGATAATTCTGTGCTTGGTTTTGGCTCTTCTACTACTTTGGGTTTAGGCTCTTCGTTGGTAAGTTTTTCTTTCTTTTTAGGTATTTTTTTCACTACTACTTCCGTTGCTGTTTCATCGGTAATAACTTCATCGGGTGAATCATTGTTTGCTTTAGCTTTTGCAGGCGTTGCTTCTTCGGAAGTAGCAATGTCTTTATCCTTTTTCCCTGAACCTCCGGCATCGGTATTTCCTAGTCCTTCCATGCCTAAACCCAGTTCTATTTCTGGCACTGGTTTAATCTCAAACGGTGGAATAGGAGTAACAAATACAACAAATATAAATATCAAAAACAATACAACATGAAACCCAATGGTAAGCATAAGGGCAACATATTTATTTTTTATTTCGGCTGCTGTACTGTCCATTTTTATTTGTTAGTAGCCTTAGTAGCCAATACCATTTTAACACCCAATCCGTAACCTATTTGCATAACATCGGCTAAATCCTGTATGGATAAGGAATTATCGAGTTTTAATATAACAGTAGGCGATTGTGTTCTGTCAATTTCAATTTTTAAAGCGTTTTCAAGATCATCAAAAGTAACTTGCGTTTTATTTACATAATATTGATGATCGGCACCAACAGTAACAGTTACTTGTTGTTTTTGAAGTTGTTCTGCCGATTTGGAACCTGGCAATGTTAATTTTATAACACTTGGATTTGCCAGCGTTGATAAAATTAAAAAGAACAACAATAGAAAAAACATAATGTCGTTCAGCGATTCGGTGCTTACTTCGGCGCCTTCTTTATGCCTGCGTTTTAAATTCATTTGTTATAGTGATTAGTTAATGGCGAATAGTTAATAGTTACTTGATGTAAAACGAAAAAACTATTGCCAAATACACGACTTCTGTTAAATTTTTTTATGACTTATAAAGAGACGTTCTCCCTATTTTCTGTTAACTGTTCGCTATTCCCTATTTAGTTGGTTCCTGCAAAATATCCATAAAAGCAAGCGATGTAGCTTCCATTTTATTGATAATTTTATCCAACATGGCATTCAAAATAAAATAGCCTATAAACGCCATTAAACCAACAACAAGGCCCGATGCGCTGGTAATCATTTTTTGATATAACCCTGTAGATATAACGCCAATACTGATATTATCGGTTAACGATATATCATAAAAAATTTTGATAACACCGGCAATAGTTCCAATAAAGCCTAAAATAGGACCAATGCGACCTACCAAACTTAATATACTTAAGTTTTTTTCCAATCGGTTTATTTCTAATTTTCCAACACTTTCCATCGCTTCCTCAATTTCTTTGATCGGTTTCCCAATACGGGAAACACCTTTTTCTACCATGCGTGCCGCAGGGCTGGTAGTGTTTCTGCAAAGCGATTTGGCAGCTTCAAAATTACCGTTATGAATAAAATCTTTGATGTTATTCATAAAGTTGGAATCAAGGTGTGTTGCTTTTTTGAGTAGCATATAACGCTCAAAAAAGTAATAAATAGTAAGGCAGGAAAGTATTCCCATTGGGATCATAATCAAACCTCCTTTTAAAATCAGGTCAAGTAACGACAACGAATCCTGTTTAGGCATATCTGCCGACAAAGGCATTTGCGCTGCAGCATCTGCAAGTGTATCAACAACGGCATTGCCTGTACTGGTAATTTGTAGTAAAATGGAGTGAAGCATATTTTGGATTTTTTTTATTGTGTTAACGCAACTGCAATTATTTTATTTTATAAATCATGTAAAAAAAGTAATATTCAATTTACCTTGGCTTGCTAAATTACTGATAAGGCACGCTTTTTTTATTGCGCATTGCGCAAGTTATAAACACTACATTGTTTATTTTATGCTGAATTACATCCATAATTCCTGCACTCAATTTTTGAAATGGTTTACTTTTGTAAACGATACTTTCAAAATAGTTAATCCCTAAATGAAAAACCTTAGAATAGTAGTATTAACGAGTCTGATTTTTTCAATAAATTATGATTCATTCTCTCAGGAAACAAGAACTATTTCTTCCAATACAGGATTGTGTGTAAATAAATATGATATTATAGTGGATGCCTATTATGGTTATCCATATTTAATGGGCGTTTTAATCAAAAAGGTGCTTGCCGATTCGTTTCGAATTACAGATGTACATAATTACAATCACTTTGGAGCACGTGTAGAATATATGGTTTGGAACGAAGTTGGACTTGGATTAGAATATACATACGCATTGTTGACTGTAAAATATCAAAGTGCAAATGGAAAATATTATACGGCAAGTGTTGCAAAGCAAAGGATTTTAGCTAAATTTAATTATCATTTTTCAACTACAGAAACATTAGATCCATACCTTACTGCAGGAATAGGATACACCAATACCCAAATTGGAAGCAACCAACCTGGTGTAAAAAATAAAAGCATAAATATAATACCTGTTGCCTCCAGAATTGGAATAGGGCTACGCTATTTTTTTACTGAATCATTTGCTATCAATGCAGAGGTTGGATTTGGCGGACCATTGATGCAAGCAGGTATTTCTTTTAAACTTTAACCGAATATTTATTTTTTAGATTAGTAATAATTAATTTGAATATTCTATAATCAATTTTAAAGTGGAGTTAAAATCCAATTTTTTTGAAAATTTAATTGAAAAATTTTTTTGTTTGAAAAAAAAATTCAGAGATTTGTAATATAATAGTTTTAGTAGTAATAATTTTTAAAATAGTTTTCTGTAAAAAATTTCATTCAGAATGAAAAAAGCAAGTAATACCAAAAGCACACCTGCAAAAAAAGGTGCCGTAAAAGCTAAAGAAACAGGTGAATTGAAAAAACCTTCCACATTAAAACCTGTAAAAGAAAAGGAAAAAAAAGGTTGGAAAAACAATATCGGTGACGATGATGAGGAAGATTTTCAAGTAGAGGATGATATTAAGTTATCTACCAATTTTGATGACGACGATGATGAAGAAGAATTTTTTGATGATTCATTCTAATCAAACGGATATATTATAACCAAAATACAAAGGGCAAAATTCAATGAAATTTGCCCTTTGTGTTTTTATGTCTTCACTATTAATTGTAATAAACTGCACCTCCGCAATTATCATTTGTTGCGCCTGTAACACTTTTTAAGCAGTTTACTTCGTTACGCATACGTAACACACCCAAAAAGGCAAATATCAAGGCTTCTTTAAATTCAATTATTTTTTTTGCAGGTACAATTAATTGATGTACGGTATGCTTTTGTATACATTCCATCAAAAATGTATTAAAGGCTCCGCCGCCAGTAACAAAAACTTCTCCTTGTTTTTTATCATTGATAGATGCTGCTATTTGTAGGCTCACATGTTCACAAAATGTTCTTAAAACATCTGCAGCAGCAAGGTTATATTTTTGTAAAAGCGGTTGAATATTTTTAAGCACCCATTCTTTTCCCAATGATTTAGGGCTGTTTAAAGCTAGATGATAAAATGGGAGTTGATTTAATTCATTTAATAACAATTGATTTAATTTTCCATTGCTGGCAAGTTCGCCTTCATTATCATACTCTTTCCCCACTGTTGCACAAATGGCGTTCATCACAATGTTTACCGGACAAATATCAAAGGCGTGCCTCACCCCCTCCCCCTCTCCATTTGGAGAGGGGAGATTGTACGATATGTTCGCAAATCCACCTAAGTTCAAACAAAAATCAAAATTCTCAAATAATAATTTATCTCCAATTGGCACCAACGGCGCACCTTGTCCACCCAAGGCAACATCCAACGAACGAAAATCACATACCACCGGTAAATTGCATTTAGCCGCAATGACGCTGCCTGCACCAATTTGAACGGTCAATTTTTTTGTAGGCTGATGAAAAATAGTATGTCCGTGCGATGAAACAAAATCAGCAGTAATGTTATGTTTTTGTATAAAATTGGCAACCAACTCGCCTAAGTAAAAACCGTACTCAACATGGGTTTGCTCAAAAGTAAAGGCGTCTGTATTTTCAAGTGCTAACAGTGATTTTTTCCATTCGGTAGAGTAGGCAATAGTTTCCCCAACTTCAATGGTATACGTCCATTTGGAATCATTAATTGTAAACCTGCAAAAAGCAATATCTACGCCATCTAGCGAGGTGCCCGACATCAGTCCGATAACCTTATATTCCGTAAACCCTGTATTTGACATGAATATTAGTAAATATTAAAATTTAAGAATACATTTACATCTCTCAAAAGTAACGATAATTCACTATTATTAAACATATAAAACAATATCAACAATGATTTTTAACTTAACCGAAGAGCATTTGATGATTCAAAAAGCGGCTCGCGATTTTGCAAACGATGTATTAAAACCAGGAGTAATAGAACGTGACGAAAATTCAAAATTTCCTACCGAACAAATAAAAGAACTTGGCAAACTTGGTTTTTTAGGAATGATGGTAGATACCAAATACGGCGGAGGCGGCTTGGATGCTATATCTTATGTAATTGCACTAGAAGAAATTTGTAAAGTGGAGCCAGGTGTTGGAACAATTATGTCGGTTAACAATTCCCTTGTATGTTGGGGTTTGCAGGAGTTTGGTAACGAAGAGCAAAAACAAAAATACCTTCCTCGTTTGGCTTCGGGCGAAATTATAGGGGCATTTTGTTTATCAGAGCCCGAAGCGGGTTCCGATGCGTCCTCTCAACAAACAACAGCAATTGATAAAGGAGATCATTATTTATTAAACGGTACTAAAAACTGGATTTCTAATGGTGGTTCAGCTTCTGTTTATTTGGTAATTGCTCAAACGGATAAAGCAAAAGGTCATCGTGGTATTAACGCAATGATAGTAGATAAAGGAATGCCTGGTTTTGTGGTAGGACCTAAAGAAAATAAAATGGGTATTCGCAGTTCGGACACTCATTCATTAATGTTTACCGATGTAAAAGTGCCCAAAGAAAACCGTATTGGTGAAGATGGTTTTGGTTTTAAATTTGCCATGCACACGTTAACTGGTGGACGCATTGGTATTGCTGCGCAAGCATTAGGAATTGCTTCTGGTGCTTATGAATTAGCTTTGGCATATTCAAAAGAACGTAAAACATTTGGCAAACCAATTTGTCAACATCAAATTATACAATTCAAATTAGCGGATATGGCTACCGAAATTGAAGCGGCTCGTTTGCTTTGTTTTAAAGCTGCTTGGATGAAAGATGAACACATGGATTATACTGCATCAGCTGCAATGGCAAAAGTATTTTCTTCGGAAGTAGCAATGAAAACAACTACTCAGGCGGTTCAAATTCATGGCGGTTATGGATATGTGAAAGAATTTCACGTAGAGCGTTTGATGCGCGATGCAAAAATAACTGAGATCTATGAAGGAACATCAGAAATTCAACGTATGGTTATTGCAAGAGATTTGTTGAAATAAATAAAAATTGATTTGAATAAAAAGCCCTTCAAAAATGAAGGGCTTTTTTGTATGTTGTTGCAAGCTACAAACACAATCATTGTTTTTTGTTTTAA
>CANFLQ010000025.1 GCA_947447995.1 Bacteroidota bacterium
CATCAGCGGGGATATTTTTATAAGCATTGACAGGGTGAAGGAAAATGCGGCTAAATTTTCTAAATCTTTTGAAGATGAATTGCACCGCATAATTATTCACGGAACGCTGCATTTGCTGGGCTATGCCGATAAAACAAAAGTAGCAAAAACAGAAATGACGAAGCAGGAAGATGCTTGTTTGAAGACTTTCGCACTTTCTCGACTCCGCTCGAAATGACAGCACACAAGGTGTTAGGGAAGGTGTAGCTAAGTTTTTTGTTTCGGTTCCTCGCAATGACGACACTATAAAAATTCCACTCAATGGCGTTTTAGAAAATAATTATTCCTCCACAGCTTTTACGCCCGGCAAACTGCCGCTTTCAATGTATTCCAACAATGCGCCACCGCCGGTAGAAACATAACTGACATCGTTTCCGAAGTTATATTTATTGATAGCAGCAACCGAATCGCCACCGCCAATTAAAGAATACGCACCTTTTTTTGTTGCCGTAACAATGGCTTCGGCAGCGGCTTTGGTACCGTGTTCAAAATTACTCATTTCAAAAACGCCCATTGGTCCGTTCCACAATACCGTTTTAGAATTAGCAATTACCTCCGCATTTATTATTTCAGATTTGGGTCCAATATCCAAGCCCATAAAGCCGTCAGGAATGGCATTTATATCAACAGTTATTTTTTTTGCATCGTTTGCAAAAGCATCAGCAGCAACGGTATCTACAGGAATGTAAATGTTAACGCCTTTTGTTTTTGCATCGCTTAATATTTTTAATGCAATGTTTAGTTTATCTTCTTCAACCAAGGAGCTGCCAACCTTTCCGCCTTGCGCTTTGATAAAGGTATATGCCATGCCACCGCCAATGATAAGGTTATCTATTTTATCCAGTAAACTTTCGATGATTAAAATTTTGCCAGAAACTTTTGCTCCGCCCATGATGGCCGTGAAAGGCTTTTCAGCTTTGTTTAATACTTTATCAATGCTTGCCAATTCGTTTGCCATTAAATAACCAAACACTTTATCGTTTGGAAAAAATTTAGCGATGATAGTGGTGGAAGCGTGCGCACGGTGGGCTGTTCCAAAGGCATCGTTCACATATACATCACCCAGGGTTGATAATTCTTTTGCAAAGGTTTCGGTACCTGCAGTTTCTTGATTGTGAAAACGTAAATTTTCTAACAACAGTATTTCGCCTGGTTTCAAGGCTTTTGCAGCCGATTGTGCAACGGTTCCTATACAATTAGTTGCAAAAGTAACAGGCGTTTTAAGCAATGCGCTTAAATGTTCAACAATATGTTTTAGTGAATATTTTTCATCGAAAAAGCCTTCACCACCATCCTTTGGCGGTTTTGGTCGACCAAGATGCGACATTAAAATTACGCTTCCTCCGTCTTTTATTATTTTTTGAATGGTTGGTATCGCTGCACGGATGCGTGTATCGTCGGTTATAGCGTACTGAGCATCCAAAGGAACATTAAAATCAACACGAACAAGGGCTTTTTTGCCTGCAAAATTATAAGAATCAACTGTTTTCATAGTTTTCGATTTTAGGCAAAAGTATAAAAAAGGAGTAGAATAGTCAAGTTGTAATTTGGCAGTTTTGTTATTCTGTTTTATTCATAGATTTTTTGGAGTAAAAAAACAAGTAAATAATGTAAACTATTAGCTTTACTTTTGTAGTAAAATTATCCGAAATATCTATGAACCGCTTTTTAGTACAATTAGTAATTCAAACAACACTGGGTCGAAAAACAAAAGAGGAAAAAGGACAAAGGTATTCTGAGTTGCAGCTTGCCAAAGGTTTGAGCAATTTAAAAATTAATGTTATACAAAACATTAAGGATTTTGCATTAATCACTCTTGGTATTTTTTCGGCTGCATTTGGTTTCAAAGGCTTTCTTTTGAGCAATCATTTTATTGATGGAGGAGTAACTGGAATTTCGCTTTTAATTTCTGCACTAACCTCCATACCACTTTATTTACTTATTTTATTAATTAACATCCCATTTATCATTCTTGCATATTCGGTTATTGGTAAAACATTTGCCAAAAAAACAGCAATTGCAATTGCAGGGTTAGCTTTAGTTGTAGCAGCGGTACATTTTCCTATTGTTACAAAAGATAATTTGTTGGTGGCTTTGTTTGGTGGCTTTTTTCTTGGTGCAGGCATTGGGCTGTCGGTAAGAGGCGGCGCTGTAATTGATGGTACCGAAGTGCTTGCCATATATTTAAGTCGTAAATTTGGAGCAACAATTGGTGATATTATTATTGCTATTAATGTTATTATTTTTTCGGTGGCAGCTTATTTTTTATCTGTTGAAATTGCTTTGTATTCAATGATAACATATTTATCGGCATCTAAAACGCTTGATTTTATTATTGAAGGGATTGAAGAATATATGGGGGTAACAATTATTTCGGCACATAACGAAAATATCCGATTAATGATTATTGGAAAACTTGGACGAGGTGTAACAATTTATAACGGTAAACGAGGGTTTGGCAAAGCAGGTGAAACAAAAGACATTGATATTATATATACAGTAGTTACGCGTTTGGAGCTAAATAAACTCAAAACCGAAATTGCAAAAATTGACCCCAGCGCTTTTGTTGTAATGAGTAATATCAAGGATACAAAAGGTGGGATGATTAAAAAAAGACCCTTGACGCATTAGCAGATCTAAAAATTGAATTTTTTACGAGATTTATTTTTCTTTATCTTGCTCGTTTTTCGAAAAATGAAGTGGCGAGGTTTTTCCTAAACCCGGAATAAGCGTTGGAGCAATCATTCCAACAGGTTCATATAACAGCGATTCTTTTTTTGCATCGAAAGAAAAAACAGGGTAACTTTTTTCTGTGGCATTGATAATAAAAATAACAATGCTCATTAATAAACCAAATTTAAGTACGCCAAATATGGCACCACCAATTTTATTAATGGGACCTAAAGCCATCCCCTCTGCTACTTTCTGAATTAATTTTGCTACAAAATAAATGCAGATAACAATGCCTAAAAAAGTAATTGCAAACGATACAATTGGTAAATAAGGGGAGTGCCAATTAAATGTTTCCTTAATTTTGGTTGAAATAAAATTGGCAAAGTGTATGCCGCCCCAAACACCCAAACCAAAAGCAACAAAGGTTGCCGCCTCGGCAATTAATCCTTTTGTAAAGCCTTTATATAAGCCCCAAACTAAAGGAATACACAAGGTAATATCGATATAATTCATAAAATTGGCGTATCAATATATTCGGTAATTTACCAATTTATTTCTTTTTTTTACCCTTTGTTTTATTAGTTCCTCTTTTTCCTAAATCCCCCATAAAATCCATTAAGTCCATTAGTTCTAGCGGACTTAAATCATCAAAGTCATCAAAGCTATTAGATTGTTTAGTGTTAAGGTTTTTTAATATATCGCTAATAAATTTTACTTTATTTTGCCCCGTTAATTCTTCAGTGTCTTTAGCAATGTCGTTTTTAGAAAATGTTAGTTCATCAATCAAAACATTCATATTTCGTAATGCAATATTTTCAGGGAAATGTATATAATCAATAACGTTTTGGTAACGAGGGTGTTCTTCCATCATTTCCAATTCGTCCTCCAATTCCATTACCTGTTCTCTAAGTGCAGAATTTAAAACCCGAAGTTTTTCATCTGTTAAATGATCTAAATTTTTGCTTTGTTGATGTATTATTTCAATTTCTAATTTTAATAAGGTGTGCAAATCCTTTACTTGATAAGCAGCTGTAACCTTTTTCATTAATTCTTGTTTTTCAAGTTTCAGTTGTTCGTCTGTTTCTAGGTCGGGATGTAAAATTTTAGCTAACGACATGTAAACACTTCTGATATTTTTCTTTTGAAGTTCTTCTGTTTGTTTTTGTTGAAGCTCAAATTCGATTTCTTTTTTTGTTTTTTTTCTGTTTTGCTCTTTCTCTTGCTGGGCTTTTTGTTGATTTTCGTGTTGGTCTTTTAGTTCAGCCATTTTTCTGGCAATATCTTCTTCGTTCATGTTCATGTCCGAAAAATCTACATCCATTCCAAACGATGATTTAAACATATCCTCCATCATTTCTTTCATAAAAAATAACTGTTCCTCTTGTTCTTCATCAAAAGAAACTGGACTCAAGGCATCGTAAATAGCTTTTACTTCATCGGTAGGAATAACATGTTGAAAGGCTTTTCCAAGATTTGAAAGAATTAATTTTTTAATTTTTTCTTTGTTACCCTTGCTCAACTTTTCATTTAAATATATAGCATATAAGGCCTTAACAAAATTTATTAATTCATTGCTATGTGCAACTTGTAAGGGTAAAACCTTGCTGGAAAAATAATTAACTAATTTGTTGTATTTAAGTTCGTCAGTAACTAATCGTTTTCGGAGTTCCTCTATCTTTTTGCTAAATTTATTGAAAACAATTTGTTCTTTTGATAATTTTTTATTTTTTGATGACGGAATAACTAGTTTAAGATCTTTATTTAGTGGTTTAATGTTGTTTGGAAAAAGTGTTTCTTGTTTCATTTTTTAAAAGTGTTTTATTGTTATACTTCTTTTATTTCAACAAATCAAGCGCATGCAGCCTTCTCATTTCTTTTTTATCAAATTTGCCAACGCTGGTTTTTGGAACTTCTTTTAAGTTAACAAAACTACTAGGTATTTGATAGCTTGCAAATTCGTTTGAAAGCGCTATTCTTATTTCTTCAATGGTAATGGTTTCGCCATGGTGAAGCACAATACAAGCCAAGGGGCGTTCTACCCATTTTTCATCAGGGATAGCAATTACAGCAGCCTCTTTTACCTTTGGTATTGCCATAAGGGCAAGCTCTAAAGCCATACTGGATATCCATTCTCCACCGCTTTTGATAAGGTCTTTGGAGCGGTCGGTAATGTTCATATAACCATCTTCGTCAATGGTTCCCACGTCGCCGGTTTTAAACCAGCCATCTTTTGAAAAGCAGGAAGCGTTATCCGAAAATTTATAATAGCTGGCAATAATCCATGCGCCACGAATTTCAAATTCTCCGACAGCATTTCCGTCTCTGGGTGCAATACTTCCATTTTCCTCAATGGCTCGTATTTCTACGCCAGGTAGTTCATAACCTTGTTTTGCACGTATTTTTAATTGTTCTTCGTACGATAAGTTTTCGTGAATTTTTTGAAGACGTGATATTGTTCCAAGCGGTGATGTTTCCGTCATACCCCAAGCTTGCGTACCTTTTAAGCCAAAATCTTTTTCGAACGATCGTATAAGGCTTGGAGCCAATGCCGAACCGCCAACAATGTATTCTTTTAAACTTAATTTTTCTTTTGGTGGATTTTTTTTCATAGCATCGTAAACGCCCATCCAGATGGTAGGAACGCCATTGGCCACCGTTATTTTTTCTTTTTGAAGAATATCAACCAACGCATCCGGTTGTAAGTGCATGCTCGGAAAAACCATATCGGCACCAGCAAGCATACACAAATATGGATAGCCCCATGCCATTACATGAAACTGCGGAACAACAAGTAAAACGCGGTCGTTGCAGGATACGTTGGCGCCATTGGGCGCCATTACTGTAAGTGCATGTAAATAAGTAGAGCGGTGAGAATACATAGACCCTTTAGGATCGCCCGTTGTTCCGCTAGTATAACACAATCCGCAAGCATCATTTTCGTTAACGTTTACCCATTCAAATGTTTCCGATTCAGAAGCAATTAATGTTTCATAATTAATTACGTTTGGAATGCTGGTTTTAAAGCCTGTTGGAGCATTTACAATAACGTATTTAATATCAGGAGAAACTTGCGGAGCCACTTTTTCTAACAAAGTATTTAAGGTAGCATCAAAAAATATTATTTTATCTTCGGCATGTTTGATGATGTATACAATTTGATCGATGGAAAGCCTTACGTTGAGTGTATGACAAACAGCACCAACACCAGGTATGGCATAATACATTTCCAAATGTTGATAATGATTCCAACAAAAAGTAGCAACTCTTTCGCTTTGTTTTACGCCTAATTTAGTAATGAGTGCATTGGATAATTGTTTTGTTCTTTTATACATATCGCCATACGTGTAACGATGCCAGCTACCGTCAGGTAATTTAGAAACAATTTCTTTGCGCGAAAAAACCCTGTTACCATATTCAATAATTACATTGGTTGTTAGCGGGTAATCCATCATTAATCCTATCATTGTTTTTTGTTTTTTTGTTTAAGGCAAACGTAATAAAACATTTTGAAAAAGAAACATGCAGTAAACCTACCCGTGTATAGTTTCTTTTTTACCGTAGTTGGTAATGATGGAAGCTTCGTATTCCAGCCACTCTTTCCATCGTTTATCAATGTCGATACCGTTACCGTATTGTCGTGCAAAGCCAATAAATAGGGTATAATGACCTGCTTCGCTAATCATAAGGTCGCGGTAAAATTTTGCCAGTTCTTTATCATTAATATTTTCGGAAAGTACTCTAAAACGCTCACAGCTGCGGGCTTCTATCATTGCCGAAAAAAGTAAACGATCAACCAGCGACGATAAACGGCTGCCACCTTTTTGCATAAATTTATACAGTTGACCAACATAATCGTCTTTACGTTCCAGGCCTAAAACGCCACCCCTGCTTTTAATTAGGTTGTGCACCATTTCAAAATGTTCTAGCTCTTCTTTGGCAAGTTTAATTAATTCGGTAACCAGTTCGGTATAATTAGGATTGTTCACAACCATTGAAAGCGCGTTGGTTGCAGCTTTTTGTTCGCACCAAGCGTGGTCGGTCAATATTTCATCAATATTGCTTTCTACAATGTTTACCCATCGCGGGTCGGTTGGTAATTTTAATCCAAGCATAGTTTTAGTCTAAAAATTTTTTCATTAGTGGGCCGCTAATCATGCTGGTAATTAACGCCATTACTACCAAGGCTACAAACATTTTTGCATCTATCAATCCAACATTTAAGGCAATGGTGCCCAAAATAATTTCCATAGCACCACGGGCATTTAAACCAAAGCCAACAGCAAGCGCTTCGCGTTTTGTTAAGCCTCCTAAATAAGCGCCCAAATATCCACCAAACACTTTGCAGCCAACAGCTAGGAAAAATACGAGCATTACCAACGGAAGATCAAAATTATCAATGAAATTTACTTTTAAACCTATGGAAACAAAAAATAACGGAGCAAAAACATTGGTAACAAATTGATGAATAATTTCCCGTTCTTTTTCTTGCAAATGTACACTATCGCCAAAAGCAATGCCCATTATAAAAGCCCCTAATATAGCATGTAAGCCAATGTATTCGGTAAATGCAGCACCTAAAAAACAAAGCCCTAAAGCTATGGTAAGCACCCCGCCCGCCCAAGCCGGTTTTTGTTGTATCCATTGCAATGTTTTATTAATAAAATACCTGCCAATGGTGAGCATAAAAAATCCGAACCCAAGTATCATTCCAACGGTAAACCAAATGTTGGAAACGTCGCTGTGTTCGCCCATAATACTTAACACAAATGAAAATAAAATCCAACCAGTAAGATCATCAAATATGGCAGCAGAAATAATGATCATTCCTACCTTGGTTTTAAATAAATTAAGTTCCATTAAAATGCGTGTAATTACGGGCAATGCCGATACCGCCATGGCAATACCAAAAAACAAGGCGTACGCCAGTTTACGGTCGGGTGCAAATGTGAAAAAATGCGGGAAAAACCACACTGCAATAAAACCAAGTACAAATGGAATAAGCATACTTGTAAAACTGGTATACGCTCCTGCTTTACCCTGTTTTAGCATCACTTGCAATTGTGCGCCCATGCCGGCAACAAATAAAAGCATAACAACGGCAATGTTGGTAATGCCTTCCATTGCAATTTTTGCAGCACCAACTTTGGGTAATAAAGCAGCCGACCAGTAAGGGCTGATAGCGCCAAAAATGGTGGGACCTAATACAATTCCCAACAAAATTTCGCCCATTACAATTGGCATTTTTATTTTTTTACCCAACTCCGAAAAAATTCGGGCAAGTATTAAAATACCACCAATGCTGGTAAGTAAAATAATTAAATCATTGTGAAGTAGGTTAAACATATATAAATATTAAACTCTGGAGTGAATAATCAGTAAGTTACAAGGCAGATCAGCCAAAATATATTCTATATCGTGAGTAAAAATTCTATCCACAAAACTCAATTGCACATCTGGAGAATTGATTATCAAAAGATCTGCTTTATTATCTTTTGCAAATTTGCTAATAGCGTATCCGGGCTTGCCTTTAATATTTTTTATAGTAATACTTAAATCTGCAGTAATATTTTTTTCAATAATTGATTGCAAAACTTTTTCTTCATTTGCGGCAAAACTTTTTTGTGATTTTTTTGTTTCTGCATCTACATTTTCAAAAGTAGGAGCGGCATCCAAACCAATTATTTCCGTTTCGTTAACAATGTTTATATCCTTTACCTGAAGATGTTTTGCCAGATAAAAAGCAGTGCTTATTGTATGGATGGTTTTAGGGTTATCTATACCGTTGATAACAAATTTTTTATAGTCGAGAGGATGTTCAGTAGGATTAGTAAGTAATAACACCGAGCATTTTGCCTTTCGGCTTATTTTTCGTGCAATTGAGCCGATATAAAATTTTACAAAATTTTCTTTTACCAAAGCGCCTATTATCAATAGGTCTACAATATGTAGCTTGCATAATTTTAGGATGGTTTCAACTGGTTCGCCTTCCATCCAAATGATACGTGATTTATTATCATCTATGCCAACCTCGTCCATCAAATCGTCCAGCATTTTTTCCTTATCACTTGTTTTTGAGCCTATGTGAATCAATATCAAAGACGCATTTAGTAAGGTAGATAAGCGCTTTGCTTCAGCCAATACAGGAAGACAACGGGGAGAAAATGAAAGAGCAACGGCTATCGTTTCAAAGGGATAAGACGATCGCTTTTTGAGTTTATTCAAATCCAACTGCATACAAAATAAATTTATTTGAATGGTAAAGATAAGATTTTAGTAATAATATTATCTTTAATACAAGAGTAAAGATAAACTAACATTAAAATTTTTTGACTAGCTATTACTATATTCTATAAATTTGCGCACCTTAAAAACAAGCATCACGTGTTGGTTGTAAAAATTAATATCATTAAATTTGTTTGAATTGTCGGCAAATAAATCAAGATAAATGAAAAAACTGTTATACTTTCTTTCAATATTCATAATAAAATTTAGTACCAGTTTTGCTCAGGATACAATTCCTAATTCGGATTTTGAATATTGGGCATCAGGCGGATCTGTTGATGAACCAGTAAATTGGGGTACGGTTAATAATTTTCAAATACAAGTTAATAATTGTGTAACAAAAACAACAACTTCAGGAGATTTTTATAGTGGTAGTGCGGGTGTTGTGCTTACAACTGTTACGTATGATTGCCCAAAGTGCACAACTCTTAAATCTTGGCCTATTGCAGGTACTGCTGTGTGTGGCGGATTAATTTATACCGATTATCCTTTTATAAGAGGTGGTTTTCCTTACACAAAACGACCTACCGACTTAAATGGTTATTGCAAATATTTACCTCAACCTATACCTAATGGTGGTGGCAAGCTCGACCAATCAGATATACAAGTTTACCTTTTTAAATACGATTTTGTTAAACATAAAAGAGATACTATTGCTTTTGGGCGATTGTTTCCAAGTAATAGTACCTTTGCACCTTTTTCCGTAAACCTTACTTACAATCCAAAATTTTCGGTAAACCCCGATACAGCTCAAATTATTTTGGCATCGTCAAACGGGCAAGCGGAAATGCCTGCGGGTTCAAAGTTTTATGTAGATGGTTTGTTTTTTGATTTTACTTTAGGCGTTGAGTCATTAACTGCAAATAATTTTAATCTGAAACAAAATTTTCCAAATCCGTTCAATGGTAATACAATATTCCAGTTTAATTGTGTAGCAAGCGAAAAGGTAAATTTTGAAATTTGTGATATGTTGGGACGACAAGTATATACAAATAAAATAAATGCCGAAAGTGGCTTAAACACTATCAATTTTAGCTCTAAACTTTGTGCAGGAACTTATTTTTATAGCCTCTCAAATGGCAAAAATAAAGTTTCTAAAAAAATGGTTGTAACCGACTAGTAATTTTACTACTACAATCAAATTCAATAAAATTTTATGCCCTTGTTTGAATTGTAATTACAATCGGCTATAAATAGAAAAAAGTTTATAGTTTTGCGAACCTATATTTAGGTAAAGAGCATTTTTGCAATGGCACTTATATAAATGTTTAGGTTATCATTAGTTAATAAGTGTAAAACATGCATTATTTTTTTACTAGAGGATATATTTTTTTCTTTTTTTTTCTTCTCGGTTTTTCTTCTCCCATTTTTTCTCAGGAAAAACATAAATACACCATTAGTGGTTATGTTAAAGATATTTCCAACGGCGAGTCCAGTATAGGTGCAACTGTTTATGTGCGTGAAAAACTTCCTGAAAAATATCTTCATGTTGGCGAAAACAGTGTAGGTGCTAATATTTATGTTAACGACCAATTGCAAGGCGAAAATACCAATCAGTATGGGTTTTATTCAATAACCCTTACCGAAGGTTTATATGAGTTAACGGCTACTTATATAGGTTTTGAAACAATTAAAAAAGCAATTAAGTTAGATAAAGATATTAGGTTGGATATAGAGTTGTCCTCCATTGTTGTAACTACTCAGGCGGTTGAAATAACGTCTGAAAAAAATAATAACAATGTTTCTACAGCCGCACTGGGAACAATAAAGCTGGATATGGAAGAAATAAAAAAACTTCCCTCATTTATGGGCGAAGTGGATGTGTTGAAAACCATTCAATTATTGCCAGGCATTAAATCATCGGGCGATGGAAATACCGGTTTTTATGTACGTGGCGGTGGTCCCGATCAAAACCTTATTTTGCTGGATGAGGCTGTAGTTTATAATCCTTCGCATTTGATGGGCTTTTTTTCAGTATTTAATGGCGATGCTGTAAAAAGTATGAACCTTATAAAAGGTGGTATGCCTGCACAATACGGCGGGCGGTTAGCCTCGGTGCTTGATATTTCAATGAAAGAAGGCAACAATAAAACATTTCATGTGGATGGCGGTATAGGGTTAATTGCATCGCGCTTAACTTTGCAAGGCCCTATTAAAAAGGAAAAAGGCTCATTTATTATGTCTGGTCGAAGAAGTTATTTTGACATGCTTTCAAAGGCTTTTTCGCCAAGTGGATCAGCAGCAAAAAATGCCGGACTGTATTTTTATGATTTCAATGCAAAGTTAAATTATCGCCTTTCGGATAAAGACCGTGTTTTTTTAAGTGGGTATTTAGGTCGCGATGTGTTAGATTTTACAGATCCTAAATCGGCTTTTAATCTTGCTCTTTCATGGGGTAATGCTACTGGAGTGTTGCGTTGGAATCATTTGTTTAGCGATAAATTGTTTATGAATATGTCAGCCATATTTAGTAATTATGATTATTCGTTTGGAGCCAAGCAAAATGGTTTTGAGTTTAAACTTTTTTCTGGAATACGCGATTGGAATGGCAAAGTAGATTTTTCGTATTATCCGTCTACCCGTCATGAAATAAAGTTTGGTGTTAATTATATATTCCACACCTTTACGCCAACAAGCCTTACAGCCAAATCGGGCGAAACCACATTTGATTTTGGAGCAGTTAAAAAAGACAAAGCCCACGAAGCAGCACTTTATTTGTCTGATGATTTTGATGTAACCGATAAGTTAAAAATCCATGCCGGTTTGCGCTATTCTTACTTTATGCAAATAGGACCTTTTGATAGGTATATAAAAGACCCCATAACAGGAGATACCAAAGAAGTAGTACACTACAACGCAAATCAAAAAGTGGTTGATTACAGTGGCTTAGAACCACGGTTTAATGTTCGCTATCAGTTAAATTTAAAATCGTCCATTAAAGCATCTTATTCATATAATCTGCAATATGTTAATTTGGTTTCATTATCATCCGTTTCCCTTCCAACAGATACTTGGATACCAAGCTCCCAATTGGTAAAACCGCAAGCAGGTAGTCAATATTCGGCAGGTTATTTCCGTAATTTTTTTGATAATACGTATGAAACATCTGTAGAAATATATTACAAGGAAATGAAACATCAGATAGAATATAAAGATGGATCATTACCAACAGCAGGTATAAATGATAATACCGATAACAGTTATACCTTTGGTAAAGGATGGGCTTATGGCGCCGAATTTTTTGTTAAAAAAAGAGTAGGTAAATTTAATGGTTGGTTGGGGTATACATTGTCATATACCAAACGTAAGTTTGATGCCCTTAATTTTGGAAATACCTATTATGCCAAGTATGATAGAAGACATGATTTTTCACTGGTAATGAGTTATGAATTAAGTGATAAATGGACGTTTTCATTAGTTCAAGTATATGGTACAGGAAATGCCCTTACAGTTCCAGTATCTTATTATTTTATTGATGTAAATTTTGTTACCGAATATGGTACAAGAAATGCGTACCGTATGCCAGCATATCATCGTATGGATATTTCGGCTACCTATACACCCAATTCCGCTAAAAAATTGGAATATAAAAAACAACGTTTAGTTAAAAATTATCAACGCAAAGGAAAAGATATATCAACCATTGATGTTACTAGAAAAAGCTGGGCTAAAAATTACAGCACCAACTGGAATTTCAGTATTTACAATGTGTATAACAGACACAATCCGTATCTTATTTATTTAACAAGCGATGGAAATATACTTACAGGAAATTTGAAAGTAATTGCTAAACAAATGTCGCTATTTGGAATATTACCATCCATAACCTGGAATTTTAAATTTTAAGGAATGAAAAAGCAACATAAAAAAGTAAACGGTTATCACTTTCCTCTTTTGTGGAAAGGTTTAGGGAGAGGTGTTTTAATGTTTTTTCTTTTGTTTTTGCAAAGTTGTATAGAGGATATAGACCTCTCTTCGGCAGGTGGTGGCGAATTTAAAATTGTGATTGAAGGAAAAATAGAAAACGGAAAAGTTGCCGAAGTATTTGTGATGCGTAGCTCCCCTTTAAATTCAACAAAGGAATATTCGAGCTACTTTTTTCTTTACGATAATGCCACAGTAAGCATATCCGACGGAACAACAACAGAAAAATTGCGTCCAACGTTAACTACAACTCCTTTTAGCTACAAAGATCAGCCCGAAACTGCTTACCGTTTCCCATACTTAGGAAAATTACTTATAGGAATACCTGGTAAAACCTATACCTTAACAGTAATTGCAGCACCCAACCCCGATAAGCCTAGCGAATTGAGAACATACACAGCAACAACAACCATTCCTATGCTGGTAAAGCTAGATTCTGTTTGGTGGAAAAAACAGGCACCTTACGACACACTTGGATATGCCTACGCACATTTAACAGATCCAGTAGGCAAAGGGAATGCTTACAGGTGGTATGCAAAACGTGCCAATAAGTGGTATGAAAAAGGAGAGAAAAAAGACAGACGTTATTTGGCACCATTAGGTGGTGTTTTTGATGACCAGTTTATTGAAGCAACAAGTTTTGATTTATTTTTTGCTCGTGGTACCGACCCTTCCGATTCATTAACGCAGGAAATAAGAACAGACATAAATACCTATTTTAAAAAAACAGATACCGTTTATGTTAAATTTTGTACCATAGATCAAGCCTCATTTAAGTTTTATAGTACTTATGAAGCCGCTTATCAAAGTAATGGCAACCCATTTGCTTCTCCAACAAGTATTATAACTAATATAAGCGAAGGAGGCTTAGGAGTGTGGGCTGGTTTTGGTTGTACTTACGATACTATTTATCCGAAGTAGCGAATAGTAATTAGTTAATAGCGAATAGCAAAAGGCTACTTGTTAAGAGAATTACCTTTTTACATGGGAATAAGTCTGTATTAATGCTCCCATCAAAATAAATAACACTTCATTAGGTGTTGGGGTTATTAAAACTAATAACTTTGAGCTACCTAACTTTAAACTTTGAACTAAAATTATGTCAGAACACGTAAAATGCCTTATTATCGGTAGCGGGCCATCCGGCTATACTGCTGCCATTTATGCTGCCAGAGCAGATATGAAACCTGTTATTTACCAAGGTTTACAGCCTGGCGGACAATTAACCATTACTACAGAAGTGGATAATTATCCTGGCTATCCAAAAGGAACACACGGTGTTGCCATGATGGATGATTTTAAAGCACAAGCAGAACGTTTTGGTACCGATATTCGTTGGGGTTTAATTACTTCCGTAGATTTTACAGGCCCAGTACATAAAGTGATAGTGGATGAAAAAACTACCATTACTGCTGATAGCATTATTGTTGCAACAGGCGCATCTGCTAAATGGATAGGTTTGGAATCAGAACAACGTTTAAACGGATTTGGCGTTTCGGCATGTGCTGTATGCGATGGTTTTTTTTACAAAGGACAAGATGTAGCCATAGTTGGAGCAGGGGATACCGCAGCAGAAGAAGCAACTTATTTAGCCAAGTTATGTACCAAAGTGTATATGATTGTTCGCCGAGGAGAAATGCGTGCATCCAAAGCCATGCAGCACCGTGTGTTGAACACACCAAACATTGAAGTGATATACAACACCGAAACCAAAGAAATTTTAGGTGAAAAAGGCGTTGATGGCGCTTTGTTGGTAAACGATAAAGGCGAAGAGCGCACTTTAAAAATAACAGGCTTTTTTGTTGCCATTGGTCACACACCCAATACGGGTGTTTTTAAAGGGTGGTTGGATATGGACGAAACTGGCTATATTAAAACCATACCAGGAACCAGTAAAACTAATATACCCGGAGTATTTGCCACCGGCGATGCGCAGGATAAAGTATACCGCCAAGCTGTAACATCGGCAGGTAGCGGATGTATGGGAGCTTTGGATGCGGAACGTTATTTAGCTGATAAAGGGATACATTAATGCGCTTTATAATAGCTGAAAAAGCCCTGAATATTTGATTATTCAGGGCTTTTTTAGCTATTATATGTTTTTATTACACTAACTCTGCATCTGAATAAGCTTCAATGGGCGGACAAGCACAAATAAGGTTTCTATCGCCTTGAGCATTATCAATACGTGCTACAGAAGGCCAAAATTTAGTGTCTTTTATCCAATTTAAAGGATAAACAGCTTTTTCGCGAGAGTAATTGTGTTTCCAGTTTTCGGTGATAACAGACTTAGCCGTATGCGGTGCGTTTTTTATTACGTTGTCCACTTTATCTGCTGTGCCTGCAATTATTTCATCAATTTCCTTACGGATAGCAATCATTGCGGAACAAAAACGATCCAACTCTTCTTTCGATTCGCTTTCGGTAGGTTCTACCATTAAGGTATCGTGAACAGGGAAAGACACTGTTGGCGCATGATAACCGTAGTCCATCAGGCGTTTAGCAATATCACCCACTTCAACGCCGCCTTCGCGTTTAAAGGCAACACAATCCAAAATCATTTCGTGCGCACAACGTCCGTTTTTACCGCTGTATAAAGTAGGGTAGTAGTTTTTTAAAGATTCTTTGATGTAATTAGCGTTTAATATTGCAATACGCGTAGCTTCTGTAACGCCTTCTCCGCCCAACATTTTAATGTATCCGTAAGAAATTAACAAAATCAATGCACTTCCGTAAGGAGCTGCTGATACTGCATGAATACCTTGTTCGCCGCCTGTTTTAATAATAGTATGTGAAGGTAAAAAAGGAACTAATTGTTTTGCAACACCAATGGGTCCCATACCCGGTCCGCCACCCCCGTGAGGGATAGCAAATGTTTTGTGTAAATTCAAATGGCAAACATCAGCACCAATGTTGCCTGGACTTGTTAATCCAACTTGTGCATTCATATTGGCGCCGTCCATGTAAACCTGTCCGCCGTTTTGGTGAATAATGTTTGTTATTTCAATAATACTTTCCTCGTAAACACCGTGTGTACTAGGGTAAGTAACCATCAAACACGATAAATTATCTTTGTGTAAAATGGCTTTTGTACGCATATCGTCCACATCAATATTTCCTTTTTCGTCGCAATTTACCAACACTATTTTCATGCCGCACATAGCAGCACTTGCGGGGTTGGTGCCGTGTGCAGATGTTGGAATCAACGCAACGGTGCGGTGTGCATCGCCACGTGATTGATGATAAGCTTGAATTACTAATAAGCCTGCATATTCGCCCTGAGCGCCACTATTGGGCTGAAAACTCATTTTTGAAAAACCTGTTATTTCGCTTAATGCTTTGTCCAGTTCGGCAATTACTTCCTGATAACCTGCTGCTTGTTCAACAGGTACAAACGGGTGAATGTTAGCAAATTCGGGCCAGGTGATAGGCATTAGTTCCGATGCAGCATTTAGTTTCATGGTACATGAACCTAGGGAAATCATGGAATGCGTTAACGAAAGGTCTTTGTTTTCAAGGCGTTTGATATAACGCATCATTTCCGATTCGGAATGATAAGAATTAAAAATTGGGTGCGAAAGGATTTTTGATTGACGATTTTTGATTGACGATTTTTGTGCAAAAACACTTGCTTCCGTAATTTTTGTTGCCGGCTTTCCTGCTATTTTAGCGAACACATTAACTATTGCGTTCAAATCATCAGCATCAGTAGTTTGATCAAGCGCAATAGAAATAGCATTATCCGTATAACGGAAATTAATTTCAGATGCTTCTGCTAACTGTTTTATTTTATCAATTTCGCCCTTTACCAAGGTATTGATTTTGATGGTATCGAAATAAATTCCATTCTCAATTGTATACCCTAAATTTTTTAATTCGTTTGCCAGGTTTACCGCGCTGAGGTGGGTTTGTAAGGCAATTCCTTTTAGGCCTTCTGGCCCGTGATATACGGCATACATACTTGCCATAATGGCTAATAAAGCTTGTGCAGTACAAATGTTGGAGGTTGCTTTATCTCTGCGGATATGTTGTTCGCGGGTTTGCAATGCCATGCGCAATGCAGGATTGCTATGCGCATCAACAGAAACACCGATAATACGACCAGGTAAAATACGCTTGTAATCTTCGCGGCAAGCGAAAAATGCAGCGTGCGGTCCGCCGTAACCCATTGGAACACCAAAGCGTTGCGTATTACCAACAACAACATCTGCACCCCATTCGCCAGGAGGCGTTAATAAAACCAAACTCAAAATATCTGCCGCAACAGCAATGGCAGTACCATTTGCTTTTGCTTTTTCAACAAAATCAGTATAATCATTTACAATACCATCGGCACTTGGGTATTGAAGCAAAGCAGCAAAAACGGTGTTATCTAGTATGGTAGTTTTATAATCGCCAACTACCACTTTTATTCCCAAAGGAGTTGAGCGTGTGATTAATAAATCAATGGTTTGAGGATAACATTCGTTAGAAACAAAAAATGTATTGGCTCCGCTTTTTATTGCTTCGCGGCTACGGCTGGCAAATAACATGGTCATTGCTTCGGCTGCTGCTGTGGCTTCATCTAAAAGGGATGCGTTGGCAATTTTCATTCCAGTTAAGTCCATAATCATGGTTTGAAAATTTAACAAAGCCTCTAATCTACCTTGAGAAATTTCTGCCTGATAGGGCGTGTAAGCTGTGTACCAGCCGGGGTTTTCTAAAATATTACGTTGAATAACCGGAGGAACTATGGTGTTAAAATATCCTAACCCGATATAGGTTTTAAAAACTTTGTTTTTTGCAGCTATGGTGCGTAAGTGTTTGTGGTATTGGTATTCCGTCATTCCAACAGGTAAGTTCAAAGGTTTTTTAAGGCGAATGTTGGACGGGATAGTTTGATCAATTAATTCATTAACAGAAGCAGCGCCAATTTTTTTAAGCATTAATTTTACATCTTCCTGACGTGGACCGTTGTGGCGGTTAACAAATTTGTCGGTGGTTACCATAGTAATAGTGCATTTATAAGGAATGCAAAGGTAGTGAGAATTGGACTTTTTTGTACTCTGAATTATTAACAAAAAAGGAACAATTTTATAAAATTTGTTCAAATCGAATAATGGTTAATCATAAAAAGCATTGATTCAAGGTAAAATAAGGTTAAAGAGATTTAGAATAAGAAAAAATAACCACATAGATTCATAGCAAATAGTATTAAAAATAGTTTGTGATAGAAGCAGTGGCTTAATACATAGGCTATGTGAAAAATTAAAATTTTCTCTAATTTCCTTTACTTATCTTTTACTATGAATCTATGTGGTTATTTTTTCTTATTCTAAATTATAAAGAGCCAAAACTTTAAACTATCCTTAAATTGTTGCTGATTATTTTTAAATTCGTTGTTTAAAATTATGTTAATTGTATACGTATGCGTTTTATAAAACCTGTTTTAGTTCCTTTTATTTTTTGTTTGTATTCTTCAATGAGTTTTTCTCAAACCAAGAAAGATACCTTATTGCTAATCAACGGAAAAACAATAATAACAACGGTTACAGATATTGATACCATAAATGCTTTAATAAGTTTTGTAAAGCCCCAAAATCAAAAAAAAATAAAAACAATAGATAGCGATTGCATTTTTTCCATCACCGATAATGATGGCGAACATGTGATTTATATGCAGGATACAGTTGGTAATGATCTTTCGGAACTTGAAATGCGTCAGTTTATTTACGGACAACAAGATGCCCGAAAGGTTGTTAAGGGCAATGCAGGTTTATATATAAATATGTTGATAAGCCTTGGCGCGGGCATTACTGGTAGTTTTTTATCTCCTGTTGTTCCTTTTTTAATAGCTGGAGCATTGGGTTTACCCGGCGCAAAAATAAATGAAGACAAGGTTGCTCATCCTGAATTAATTTATACCGATGCCTACAAATTAGGTTATGTGCAAGAAGCGAAAAGAAAACGAAAAATAAGATCGTTAATTGGAGGAGGTTTTGGACTGGCTGTTGGATTGGGAACGTCTGTTATTTTAAAGGCAAATGGCGACCAAATTCTTAAGTAGGCAATAAGCCAGTTATTAGTAACAACTCTAAAAATAATACACATAATACATGGGAACTTGGGGAACAGCACTAGCTTCTAACGATACCTTTGCGGATATTTATGACACCTTCTTTGAACTCTATAATGATGGTTTAGAGGTTACTAATATATCTGAGACTCTTATTGCAAAAAACCAAGAAATTATTAATAACTCTGATGAATGTAACGATTTTTGGTTTGCTTTGGCAAAAGCAAAATGGGAGTGTAAACAACTTGATTTGGAACTTTATAATCGAGTAAAAAATATAGTTGAAACAGATTTAGATATTGAAGTTTGGCGACAACTAGATGCGAATGAAAAAGACTTAAATAAAAGAAAATTAGTTCTTATTAAATTTCTTGCAGATATCTCAATTGAAAAACAAAAAGCAAAAGCGAGAAAAAAGAAAAAAGAACCAAAAATTATTCAACCTGTTTTTGAAAAAGGTGACTGTATAACTTTCAAGCTTGAAAATGGGAATTATGGTGGTGCAGTAGTTTTAGAAGCAATTTATGATACACAATATGGTCACAATCTAATTGCAGCGACAAGAATTAACAGAGTAGACAAACCAACAATAAAAGATTTTGAAAGTGCAAGTGTTTTAGTTCAAAATTTTGCATTGTGGAAAGATAGTCCGAATATTAATTGGTATTCGCCGATTAGGCACAAAAATGTTGCTCACCTAATTGAAAATATAGGTAAAATTAAAGTGGATAAAATATATACTCAGTTTGTTAATAATACTACCGAATACGGATCTTGTTCAGACTTTGACGGTTGGATTATTGGACAAATAAACAGACAATTTGATTTTGAGAAAGAAAATAAGAAGTTAAATAAAGTAATTAAAATAAAAGAATTAATAAATAATTACTGGTGGAAATTTTAGTAGACAAAGAGTGGTCACGATGCTACTTAGGACCTTGCTGCAGAGGAAAAAACACAGAAAGCTAAATTCAGATTTCAACACCAATAACATGGGCAACAATAAAAATACATTGCAAAGCAATCACAGCCCTGTTTCCTATTTGCAATTCGCCATTAACTTCATCCTTTTCGGAAATACATACGTTGCTTTGGGTGCAGCGTGCCTTGTTCAAAGTACCTGCATTCAACTTCAAACCGCTTCTTATTTACCGGAATATTCTGTTTTGGTTTTTTTTGCAACACTGTTTATTTACAATTTGCAACGTTTTTTTTATACCCCTCAACAAGATAGGAGCCTTAATTCCATTCGTAGAAAATGGATTTTTGAAAATATAAAAATTATTAAATGGCTTACAATTATAGGGTTTATAGGTGTTTTAGCAAGTTTTTTTTACAACAATTTTCGTATTGTATTTTATCTTTCACCCTTATTATTATTGTCGGTAGCGTATTTTATTCCTGCTATTAAATTGCGTAAAAGTCCGTTTTTTAAATTGTTTACATTGGTAATAGTATGGACAATGGTTACAGCTGTATTGCCTTTATTATTGAGTGATTTAGACCCATTTTCAAAAAAGAACTTGCTTCTTATTTTACTTCGGTTTTGTTTTATGATGGCAATTTGTATTCCCTTTGATATTAGAGATATGCAAGTAGATGCCGCTGATAATGTAGCTACATTACCACAATTGATAGGGGAAAAGAACACAAAACGGTTGGCTGTTACGTTTATGTTATTGTATATTATTTTAATTATTCCGGAATATACTTTGGGAATAATAAATACAAAAATAGCGCTGGCATTGCTGCTTTCGGCTGTAGTAAACTTAATTATTGTAGCGATGAGCAGCTCCAAACGAGGGGAATATTTTTACATTGCAGCCATTGATGGCACAATGATATTGCAGGGATTGATGTTGATTATCGCAGAAATTTTTTTATAGAAAAGAAAAAGAATGGGAACGCGGATTGGGCGAATTAAGCGGATAAACACAGATAAAAGTATAGTTATACAACTGAACCGCTATGCACTAGAAGTGCATAAGTTTAAACAACAAAACAATAAAATTATTTCGTAGCAAAAATTAAATCGAGAACGTCATTCCTCGCAATGACGCCAACAAGTGAAATTTTTAGAAACAGAAAGTCTTGCACTGAAACGATAAAAAATCCGCTTAAATCCGCTTAATTCGTCCAATCTGCGTTCTATTAATTATTGCATAGCAATCTCCAGCGCTTCCCCAAATGCTTTCGCTGTTTTTATCAGATCATCCTGTGTATGCGCTTCACACACAAAACCAACTTCGTATCCGGAAGGTCCTAGGTAAATATCACGATCCAACAATTCTTTATGCAACACGCGAAAATGTTTCATGCTATCGACATCAATATTTTCGGCAGTACGGATGTGTTCCGCATTGGTAAAGGCAATCCAGAAGATACTTCCGATGCTAAAAAATTTGCAATTTGCAATTTGCAATTTGCAATTCAGAAAAATTTGAGAAATTAAAAATTGAGTTTTGGATTCTAAGTCTTTATAAAAATTTGGTTTCAAACATTCCGTCAATTGTGCTATTCCGGCTGCCATTGCAACAGGGTTGCCACTTAATGTTCCGGCTTGGTATACATTTCCTTCGGGAGAAATATTGCTCATAATTTCAGCGCTGGAACCGTACATCCCAACAGGTAAGCCTCCTCCAATAATTTTTCCATACGTGATAATATCCGGTTGAATGTTGTAATAACCGGCAGCGCCTGTAAATCCAATACGGAACCCGCTGATCACTTCGTCAAATAATAATAGTGTTTTGTTTTCGGTGCAGATGTCGCGTAAAAATTGTAAAAACTCTTTTCGTTGTAATAACAAACCGTTGTTAGCCGGTATCGGTTCAATGATAATGCAGGCTATTTGGTCTTTAAAATCAACAAAAGCTTGTTTAACAGCCGCTTCGTTGTCTAAAGAAACGACAATTGTTTCGTTCACAAAACTTTCGGGAACACCTGCCGATGAGGTGTTTCCAAATGTTACCAATCCCGAACCTGCTTTTACCAATAACGAATCGCTATGACCATGGTAACAACCTTCAAATTTTAAGATCTTATTGCGTTTGGTATATCCGCGAGCCAGGCGTATGGCGCTCATTACAGCTTCGGTGCCCGAACTTACAAAACGTATTTTTTGAATGTATTTGTTGTTGCTTAAAATCAGTTCGGCCAATTCATTTTCCAGTGCCGTTGGTGCACCAAACGAACTTCCGTTCTCCACTGTAGTTTTAATGGCATCCACTACTTTGTTGTTAGCATGCCCTAAAATAAGTGGCCCCCAGGATCCGCAATAGTCGATAAATTCGTTTCCATCAGCATCCCAAATGTGTGAGCCTTTTCCTTTTTGGATGAATAATGGTGTTCCGCCAACAGAGCGAAATGCGCGCACCGGAGAATTTACTCCGCCCGGAAAATACTGTTTTGCTTTTTCAAATAAAGCGATTGATTTATCTCTTTTCATAATCCAAAAATTTTGACTGCAAATATATATCTTTGATTTGAATATCTTTTAGAATAAACCACGGAGACACAGAGAAAAAGGAGTTGCACAGAGGATATCTCCGTTTTTCTTTGTGACCTTAGTGTTTCCGTGGTAAAAAAATTAAAAAATGATCTATCACAAAAAATATTTAAAGGTAAAATTGCTGATAGAAAACGTATGCAAGTATGAATTAATGGGTATTTATCGACCACAAGCATACATTACCGGAGTAAAAAATTATTGTACCGAATGCCAGATAGAACTTTATAAAAAACCAATAGAGCCGGGACAAAGTGCGGTATTAAATGCAGTACTTTTTGCACCACATGGATTTGGTGAGCATTTACAACAAGGAAGTTTACTAACTTTACGCAACGGATTGGATATTGAAGCCAAGGCAATTGTGTTGGAAATAATGGGTTAAACAAAAAAATTGAAAATAACAAAATACATATTCTTACTTTTTGCATTTGTACTGATGCGCTTGCACATTGTTGCTCAACCGAGCACCGACGAGCAGTTGGCGCAGCAATATTATCAAAACAAAGAGTTTGATAAAGCGCTTGATTATTATGAAAAATTGTATGATAAAAAATCTGCTCAACTTTTTTATACACCGTATTTGAATTGTTTATTACAAACAAAAGATTTTAAAAAGGCGGAAAAAATTGTAAAAAAACAGATCAAACAAAATCCGGATAAGCCCGACTATTTAGTTGATTTAGGAGCAGTATACGATCATGCAGAAGATACAGAAAAAGCGAAAAATACTTGGGAACAAGCTGTAAAAGCTATTAAATACGACGATCAGGTATTTGATGTTGCCAATGCTTTTTTAGCAATCCGTAAATACGATTTTGCAATTGATACGTATTTGAGAGGAAGAAAAATTTCACAAAATCAATATCCGTACAGTTTTGAATTGGCAGATGTTTACAGCCTTAAAGGCGATAAACTTTCAATGATCAATGAATATTTAGATGTATTGGAAATGCAGGACGCATACATTCAGCAAGTTCAAAATGCTTTGCAAACAAGCTTTGGCAATGAGGCCGACTCCAAACAAAATCAAATATTAAAAACAGAATTATTAAAACGTATCGCTAAAAGCCCTGATAAAACAATATTTTCGGAGTTATTGATATGGATACAACTTCAACAAAAAGATTATGAAGGCGCATTTATTCAGGCGAAAGCATTGGATAAACGCAAAAAAGAAGAGGGCTCAAGGGTGATGGGTCTCGCACAATTGTTTGCTCAGAACCAAAACTACAATTTGGCTGAAAGAGCCTATCAATACATCATTGCAAAAGGAAAAGAAAGCGATTTGTATGTTACCGCACGTATGGAATTGCTAAATGTTTCGTATAAAAAAATTGTGTCAACAGGTATGTATATGGCTCTTGACCTAACAACACTTGAAAAAAATTATCAATTAACCATTGCCGAGTTGGGCAAATGGCAAACAATTGAATCGTTGGTAAAACCTCTTGCGCATTTGCAAGCATTCTATTTACATAAAACAAAAGAAGCGATAACATTGTTGGAAGACGCAGTAAATACGCCACAATTGGATCCTCATGTTCAGGCCGATTTTAAACTGGAACTGGCGGATATTTTATTGATGACCGGAGATATTTGGGAAGCATCGTTGCGGTATTCACAAGTCGAAAAAACCTTTAAACACGATGCTATTGGGCAGGAAGCTAAATTCAGAAATGCAAAAATATCCTATTACTCTGGCGATTTTAAATGGGCGCAAGCACAACTGGATGTGTTAAAAGGCGCAACAGCAAAATTGATTGCCAACGATGCAATGGACTTGTCATTACTTATTAGCGATGCCCTTGCTATTGATACCAATACAGCACCTTTAATGATATTTGCCCGCGCCGATTTGCTTGCATTTCAAAACAAAGATTCCCTGTCAATAATTACTTTAGATTCTATCAATACTTTATTTCCAAATCATGCATTAGCAGACGATATACTTTTCAAAAAAGCAAATTTAGAGTTGAAACATGCTAAATATACCGAAGCAGCAGCCTTTTTGGAAAGCATCGTAAAAAATTATGGTGATGATATTTTAGGCGATGATGCGCTTTTTAAACTTGCAGAGTTGAACGAAAATCAATTTAAAAATTTAGATAAAGCAAAAGAATTGTATCAGCAATTGATGGAAAAATATCCTGGAAGTTTATATGTGGTGGAGGCAAGGAAACGGTTCAGGAAATTGAGAGGGGATACGATTAATTAAGAGCCCTCCAACCTCCCTGAAGGGAGGCTTTGAAGCGCTATCTTTTTAAGAAACGAAAATTATTTATACAAATCAACACTAACAACTCCTCCCCTTCAGGGGAGGTCGGGAGGGGCAAATGATAATATACAACGTAACAGTAAACATCGATAACGATGTTCGAGAAGAATGGCTAAATTGGATGAAAACAGTTCATGTGCCGGAGGTAATGAAAACAGGCTATTTCATAGAAAATATGATTTGTAAAGTATTGGTGAGCGAAGAACAGGGAACAACCTATTCGGTGCAATATACCTGCGATAACATAAAAGATTATGAAGAGTATAAACAAATCCATGCTCCACGATTTCAACAAGAAATTGCGGCTAAATACGGCAGTAAGCTGGTTGCTTTTAGAACACTTTTGGAGATTGTTTGATTTACTTTTTAACTTTGAATCCAATGCAAAAAAAGTAACTTTGTCTTGTTAACTTAAAAGATTGATGTCAATGAAAGTAGTCTCATTTTTTGCAGGTGCTGGCGGTCTAGATTTAGGCTTTGAAAATGCTGGCTTTGATGTTGTTTGGGCAAATGAATACGATAAAGAAATTTGGGCAACTTTTGAGAAAAACCATGAAAAAACTGTCTTAGATAGAAGGAGCATTGTTGATATTCCTTCAAACGAAGTACCTGATTGTGATGGTATCATAGGGGGGCCGCCCTGTCAAAGTTGGTCAGAAGCAGGCTCAAAACGTGGAATAGCGGATAAGAGAGGTCAATTGTTTTATGAGTTTATGCGGATACTTGCGGATAAAAAACCTAAATTTTTTCTTGCTGAAAATGTGTCTGGTATGTTGTTGCCAGCGCACAAAGATGCCTTAGCAAATATAAAGCAAATGTTTACAGACATTGGTTATGATTTGTCGTTTGAGTTACTAAATGTTTCGGATTACGGTGTACCACAAGATAGAAAACGTGTTTTCTTTATTGGTTACAGAAAAGATTTGAAGCTAAAATTCCAGTTTCCAAAGGCCACAACACTTGATAATAAAGTAACACTTGATAAAGTTATAAGTGATTTAAAAGATAATGTTTTGCCCGCTAAGGATGGTAATTATACAAATGGAGTAAAATGTAAAGTTGTAAATCACGAATATATGATTGGTGGTTTCTCGTCAATTTTTATGTCAAGAAATAGAGTTAGGTCTTGGGATGAAGTTTCGTTTACCATTCAAGCAGGAGGTCGTCACGCTCCGTTGCATCCTCAAGCGCCTAAGATGAATTTTATCGAGCAAAATGTTCGCGAATTTGTTAAAGGAAAAGAGAGATTATATAGACGGTTAAGTGTTCGTGAATGTGCAAGAATTCAAACATTTCCAGATAATTTTGTATTTCATTACAATAGTGTTGTTGCTGGTTATAAAATGATTGGCAATGCTGTTCCTGTTAAGATGGCGGAAATTTTGGGAAAGAAAATACTTGAGGATTTAAAAAGTTTGAAACCATCCAAAAAGATTGCTGTGAATAGTTTTACAAGTGCCATAAATGGCAACCTTGTTCGTGAAAAAATGAACGAAATAGTGAATAGCATTACAGCATAATGGCAAAAGTTGCAAGTCAAACAATAAACGGAAAAGCCTTTGAATATGCTTTATTGAAAGAGTTTTTAGAACGACTGAAAGCCTTTACAACTGTTTCAGTTGTTGAAACAGACCCTTACAAAACGGCATTAAAATGTTTTTTAAGTTTTAGCGAAAAAGATAGAAGTCATTATAGTTTAGTAGCAAGTTTTGCTGTCAATTTTTTGCTCGATATTGAACCAAGATTGTCAAATGGGATTAGCGATAAAGATGTTTTACAACTTGAAATTGTGTCGGATAAAAAAGGTCAAACTGGCGATGTTAGTGATGTTTTAGCGATTAGGTCTTTACAGAAATGGAAGATTGGGATTTCTGCTAAAAATAATCATAGAGCCGTTAAACATTCTCGATTGTCAAACGATATTGATTTTGGTAAAAAATGGTTAGGCTTTCCATGTTCTATTGAATATTTTAATGAGATTAAACCAGTTTTTGATAATTTGGCAAGATTAAGAACGGGAAGCAAAGCAACTCAAAAATGGGACACCCTTAGTGATTATCACACTTCAGTCTACGTTCCAATTTTGGATGCTTTTAAAAAAGAGTTGTTACGACTTGATAAAGAAAATTCAGGGGTTGTAGCTAAACACTTGATTGAATATTTAATAGGAAATCAGGATTTTTACAAGGTCATCAAAGGCATTAGTAAAGTCGAAATACAAGCATATAACTTACGCGGAACTTTAAATTTACCTTTTGAGAATGTGAAGTCGAAAGCAAAAGTCCCAAGGTTAAAATTGCCAAACAGATTAATTGAAGTCGTTTACCAAGAAAATTCGAAAACAACTTTATTGGTTACGTTGAATGAAGGTTGGCAAATTTCGTTTCGTATTCACAACGCAAGTTCACGAATTGAACCGTCTTTAAAATTTGATATTAATTTGGTGTCTGCTCCGCATTCACTTTTTACAAACCAATTATTTATAGCTTAGTCAAAGCGCTAATTATCTTCCGATCTTCCCTAACTTTGAATTTTCCAACTTTAAACTAATATGTCCGAACAAGTAAGAGCAAAAAAAAATTTAGGTCAGCATTTTTTGAAAGATGAAAAAATTGCGCTAGATATTGTTAAGAGTTTAAGGCATACATCGTTATACAAAAAAGTGCTGGAAGTGGGTCCGGGTATGGGCGTGCTTACTAAGTATTTGATTGTAGAACCTGCCTTTGAAACACATATTATTGACATCGATAGGGAATCGATTGCTTATTTAAAAAAGCATTTTCCTGTACTTGAAAACAGAATTATTGAAGGCGATTTTTTACAACTGGATTTTAATACCTTGTTTAATAATGAGCCTTTTGCGGTGATTGGCAATTTTCCGTACAACATTTCTACCGAAATTTTATTTAAAGTATTGGATCATAAAAATCAGGTACCCGAAGTGGTTGGCATGTTTCAAAAGGAAGTGGCAGAGCGCATTGCAGCCAAACCACGCAATAAAACGTATGGCATTACCAGTGTGTTGTTGCAGGCATTTTATGATATAGAGTATTTATTTACAGTGGACGAAACTGTTTTTAACCCACCACCACGAGTGAAATCTGCCGTTATTCGCTTAAAGCGAAACAATGTGCAGGCACTGGATTGTAACGAAAAATTATTTAAACAAGTGGTGAAAGCAGGCTTTAACCAACGCAGAAAAACATTACGAAATTCCATTAAAGGCTTTAAATTAAAATCTGAATTTTTGGATCACAAATACCTTACTCAACGCGCCGAAGAATTGTCCGTTGCTGATTTTGTAGCGCTCACAAATATGGTGGAGAGTTAAACCCATGCTGGTAAGGATAAAACCACGCTGGTAAGGATTTGCAATCCTTACCAAAGAGCAATAGATCTAAGATCTAATTATTTCATTCAAAGAATTATTAATCATACCTTTGCGCTCGTAAATCCAAAATAGTCAATCGGGTGCAATTTGAACTAACGAACAAATTTTTAGAAAGCCTTCACAAAGCCATTCGTGAGCAAAATGGAGCTTTTGTTGCCGAACAACTTAAAGAGTTGTACCCGCCGGATATTGCCGAAATTTTTAATAAACTGAAAATTGAAGAAGCTAAATACGTTTACAAACAGCTGGATGAACAGATTGCTGCCGACGTATTGGTGGAGCTGGACGATGATGTACGTGAAGAATTTTTAGCCTCCTTAACATCCAAAGAAATTGCCGAACATATTGATAATATGGATTCGGACGATGCTGCCGATGTGATTGCTGAATTACCTGATGATGTGCAGGACGAAGTGCTTTCGCAAATGGAAGACAGCGAGCAGGCAAGTGATATTGTTGACCTTTTAAATTACGATGAAAATACTGCCGGAGGTTTAATGGCAACGGAGTTAATCCGTGTTCATTTATCCAGTACTTCGGTGGAATGTGTGCGTGAAATTAGGGAACAGGCTGATGTTGTTGAAAATGTGTACACCGTTTATGTGGTGGACGATGAAGATAAATTAGTGGGTTTACTGTCCTTGAAAAAATTGGTGATATCACCTGTAAAATCAAAGGTGGCAGATATTTATGAACCTAAAGTTATTTCGGTAAAAACAAATGCCGATGCCGAAGAGGTTGCCAACATTATGGATAAATACAACTTAGTTGTTGTGCCTGTTGTGGATCCTTTGGGAAGATTGGTTGGACGTATCACCATTGATGATATAGTAGATGTACGACGAGAAGAAGAAACGGAAGATGCTCAAAAAATGGCCGGTGTAGAGGCGTTTGATGAACCCTACATGAGTTTATCTATTTTAGAAATCTTGAAAAAACGTGCCGGTTGGTTGATTGTTTTATTTTTAGGAGAAACACTTACCGCTTCTGCAATGGGTTTTTTCGAGAATGAGATCGCCAAAGTGGTGATACTTGCCTTATTCGTTCCCTTAATCATTTCAAGCGGTGGTAATACCGGATCGCAAGCATCCACGCTTGTTATTAGAGCATTGGCATTGGGTGAAATAACATTGCGCAGTTGGTGGACCATTATTAAACGTGAAATAAAAGTTGGATTTATATTGGGACTGGTACTCGGTATTATTGGTTTTTTAAGAGTTGCCATTTGGGCTCAATTTACTACCATTTATGGTCCGCAGTGGTTGGAAATAGCTTCGGTAGTTGGCTTTTCATTAGTTGGTGTTGTATTATGGGGAAACACCGTAGGTTCCTTATTTCCATTGATTTTAAAACGTTTAGGTTTAGATCCTGCAGTATCTTCCGCACCCTTTGTAGCCACATTGGTAGACGTTACCGGATTGATCATTTATTTTTCGGTAGCATCGTTATTGCTCAGCTCTACTGTTGTTTAACGTAACGCAGATTTGTAATCTGCGCTGTAACATAGGTTTTTAACCTGTGTATAAATCATAATACAGGTTTTTAACCTATGAATATAATTTAAGAAAAAGTTATCGCGCAGATTACAAATCTGCGTTACGTTATGGAAAATAAACTATTTCATAAAAGAAATTTACCTCATCTCCATCCCTCTCAAGGGATATTTTTTATTACCTATCGTTTGTTTGGAAGTTTGCCCGGAGAAATTATTGGAAAACTTCAAGATGAATATAAAAATGAGCCGCGGGATATTTTGATCCAACCTAATAAACATACCTATTTTGTTGCATTTGATGAGTATCTCGACAAATATGAATCGGGTAAAAATCATTTGGCGATTCCGCAAATTGCAGAAGTGAATAAACAGGCGATTCATCATTACGACTCCAATTATTACAAGTTGATTTGTTATACCATCATGTCAAACCATATTCATTTAGTGATAAAATTAAATGATGAAGCTCCGGATTTGAGTAAAATTATGCAATCCATAAAACGATTTACTGCAAGAGAATCCAATAAAATTCTTGGTTGTGAAGGACAATTTTGGATGCAAGAGAGCTATGACAGATTGGTAAGAGATTCTAAGGAATTAAAAAATATAGTGGACTATGTAATTAATAATCCTGTTAAAGTAGGACTTGTAAACGACTGGAAACAATGGCCGCATACATACTTGAGCGAAGATTTTAATTAATTTAATTTATTTGTTTCTTTAGTTTTAAAATTGCAATATTGCTATTATTAATTTACACAGATTTAAAATCTGTGATATGAAGTATTCTTATAATAATTCGCACAGATTAAAAATCTGTGATACGTGCTATGAAAATTTTATTCATCGATTCCAATCATTCTTTATTACATACAATGCTTGAAAAAGCAGGGCATACCTGTGACCTTAATTATCATTGGACAAAAGAGGAGATCATCAACAATGTTCATTTGTACGATGGAATTGTTATCCGTAGCAGAATAAAAATTACCAAAGAAATTATAGATAAAGCCATAAAGCTTAAATTCATTGCCCGTGCAGGTGCCGGGATGGAAAACATTGATGTGGACTATGCCGAAAGTAAAGGTATTAAGTGTTTGCATGC
>CANFLQ010000026.1 GCA_947447995.1 Bacteroidota bacterium
GATGCTGTTGGAATTAACAACCGAAACCTAAAGGACTTTAACGTAAATCTAACTCAATCATTTGACTTGGTTGATTTGATTCCGAATGAATTTATTAAAATTTCCGAAAGCGGAATAGGTTCGGCAAAAACAATTCATGAATTGAAAGCTGTAGGTTTTAAAGGCTTTTTGATGGGAGAAACATTTATGAAACAGGAAAATCCTGAATTGGCTTGCAAGATATTTATTGATGAAGTAAATACGTTTGTAAAGTAATCTGTGTGCTGTCAGTTCGAGCGTAGTCGAGAATGTGCGATAGGAAAATAAAAATAATATGTTGTTAAAAATTTGTGGTTTAAAATATAAGGATAATATTGAACAGGTTGCTGCTCTGCACCCTGATTACATGGGCTTTATATTTTATCCAAAATCAAAACGCTTTGTAGGTAATGATTTTGTAATGCCAACAATTTCTTCGGAAATAAAAAAAGTGGGTGTGTTTGTAAATGCTGATTTTGATTATATTTTTCACACAGTAATAAAATATAAATTAGATTTGGTTCAGTTACATGGGGATGAAGATGTGTATTATTGTGAAGACATAGCGATTAACTTTTCTCAAAACGAAAGCACTAAAAATGTCAATATTGTCAAGGCTTTTGGTATAGATGAGAATTTTGATTTTGATAGCCTTGAGCCGTATGTCAATTATTGTGATTATTTTTTGTTCGATACAAAAACCAAAGATTACGGCGGTAGCGGACATCAATTTGATTGGAATATTTTAAAAAAATATAACAATGCAAAACCTTTCTTTTTGAGTGGTGGTATTGGATTAGATGAAATAAAAAATGTTCCCAATTTTAAATTACAGGTGCATGCCATTGATGTAAATAGTAAATTTGAAATTGAACCGGGACTGAAAAACATAGAGATGATTAAAGAATTAGTTGATGTGCTGATGTGCTGATTAAAAATATAAATAGACCTACGCTCCCCTCTCCTTTTTCAAGGAGAGGGGCAGGGGTGAGGTAAAATAATAATATAACTATGAATTATCAAGTAAACGAAAAAGGATATTACGGAAATTACGGCGGAGCATTTATTCCGGAAATGTTGTATCCCAATGTAGAAGAGTTGCGCCAAAAGTATTTGACAATCATGAACGAAGAATCCTTCAAGGATGAGTTAAATGGTTTGTTAAAGGATTATGTAGGCAGACCATCACCATTGTACTTTGCAAAACGACTTTCAGAGCATTATAAAACAAATATTTATTTGAAACGCGAAGATCTGAATCATACCGGCGCGCATAAAATAAACAATACACTAGGTCAAATATTATTGGCAAAACGATTGGGTAAAACCCGCATCATTGCCGAAACAGGTGCAGGACAACACGGTGTTGCTACAGCAACCGTTTGTGCGTTGATGGGCTTGGAATGTATAGTGTTTATGGGAGAGATAGACATTGAGCGTCAAGCACCCAATGTGGCGCGTATGAAATTATTAGGCGCAAAAGTAATTCCTGCATTAAGCGGAAGCAAAACCTTAAAAGATGCAACCAATGAGGCTATCCGCGATTGGATCAATAATCCTGTGGATACGTATTATATCATAGGTTCAGTAGTAGGGCCACATCCATATCCTGATATGGTAGCTCGATTCCAAAGTGTGATTAGTGAAGAGATAAAAACTCAATTACTTGAAAAAACAGGGGATGAAAATCCAAACTATGTAATTGCTTGTGTTGGTGGTGGAAGTAATGCTGCAGGAGCTTTTTATCATTATTTAGACAATAAAGAAGTGAAACTAATTGCTGTTGAAGCTGCCGGAAAAGGCATAGATTCAGGACATTCAGCTGCAACAAGTGTCTTGGGTAAACCGGGTATTATTCACGGTAGCAAAACATTATTGATGCAAACCGAAGATGGACAAATAACTGAACCATACAGTATTTCTGCTGGCTTGGATTACCCTGGTGTAGGTCCTATGCATGCCAATTTATTTGAAACCGGTAGAGCAACATTCGCTTCTGTTACAGATGAAGAAGCTTTGAAAGCGGTATATTTATTATGCGAACTGGAAGGTATTATTCCCGCATTGGAAAGTGCTCACGCTTTGGCGCATCTGGAAAATTTAAAAGCAAAACCAACAGATGTTGTTGTTGTGAATTTATCCGGTAGAGGAGATAAAGATTTAGCAACCTATATGAAGTTTATGAAGTAATAAAATTTATAATGGGACAAATTAAAATATTCGGAATTAAAAAAAATCTTCATCCTGTAAGAGAGCAATTATCTGAAATACTTCACGAATGTATGATGGAAGCTTTTCGATACCCAAAAGAAAAAAAAGCACATCGTTTTATTTATATTGATGAGGATAGCTTTTTTTATTTTGAGGGAAGGACTCAAAAACATACCATTATTGAAATCAGTATTTTTGAAGGAAGGAGTGTCGAAGCGAAAAAAAAATTATACAAATTGATATTTACAAGATTTGAAAAAGAGTTATCAATAACTCCAATGGATGTTGAAATAACACTTTTTGAAACTCCTTTACATAATTGGGGAATAAGAGGAATGAGTGGAGATGAATTAACTCTGAATTATAAAGTCAATATTTAAAATACAACTAGTAAAACCTTTTTTGAATAAAATAATCACAATACCATGAACAAGATCAATAAATTATTTCAGGAGAAGAAAAACAATATATTTTCCGTTTACTTTACTGCAGGTTTTCCTCATTTACACGATACTGCAATAACTATTCAAGAATTAGAAAACAATGGTGTGGATATGATCGAGATCGGAATGCCGTTTTCTGATCCTTTGGCTGATGGGCCAACCATTCAAGGCAGCAGTGAAGTAGCATTGGAAAACGGAATGACGATTAAAATTCTGTTCGAACAATTATCAAAAATAAATATCAAAGGTTCTAAATCTGCAATGGTGTTAATGGGATACTTAAACCCTGTTATGCAATATGGAGTTGAAAAATTTTGTAAAGATGCATCAGCATTGGGTATTGATGGTGTTATTATTCCCGATCTTCCGATGCAGGAATATGTAGATGAATACAAATCTACTTTTGATAAATACAACTTGAAAAATATTTTCCTGATTACACCTCAAACTTCCGAAGAGCGTATTCGTTTCATTGATTCTCATTCCAATGGCTTTATTTATATGGTTTCATCTTCCAGCACAACAGGTGCAAAAGCCGGGGTACAACATGGGCAGGAAGCCTATTTTAAACGCATTCAAGCTATGAAGTTGAAAAACCCTACAATGATAGGTTTTGGAATCGGGGATAATGCCTCTTTTGCTAATGCCTGCAAATTTGCTAACGGCGCTATTATTGGAAGCGCTTTTATTAATGCTGTTAAAGGGAGTATAGACTTAAAAAAAGATATAAATGCTTTTGTAAATCGTATTATTAAAGGATAACAATACGGTTTTTATTTAGTTCTTGTTTTTTTTACTGGTGCATCATAATTGATAACTCCGCCCCAATAACCCATTTGACGGATAATCCAGGTTTGTCGTTTACGGATGTATGGGCTAGGTTTTGCAATAGAAAATTTTCTAGGATTAGGTAATACCGCTGCTATTAATGCAGCTTCCGATTTGCTAAGGGAAATGACTTTTTTATTGAAAAACAATTTGGTCGTCGCTTCGGCACCATAGACTCCGTCGCCCATTTCAATTACATTCAGGTAAACCTCCATAATGCGTTCCTTGCTCCAAAAAGTTTCGATTAAAAACGTAAAATAAACTTCAAGTCCTTTGCGTATCCAACTTCGTCCTGGCCACAAAAATACATTTTTAGCAGTTTGTTGGCTTATAGTACTGGCACCTCTTTTTTTGCTATGATTTTCATTGTAATCCATAGCCTTTTCAATTGCTTTAAAATCAAATCCATTGTGCTCTATAAAATTCTGATCTTCTGAGCAAACAACTGCTAATTGAAGATTTGGAGATATTTCATTAATTGAAATCCAATCTTTGTAAAGTTTTAAATCCTTATTATCAAATTTTTGTTCAACACAGCGAATAATCATCAACGGTGTAAATGGGATAGGAGCAAATCTGAAAAAGATAACTGATATAATACTTATTATAAAAAACCACATTGTAGCTTTCCATATAAATCTCCAAATTGTTTTTAACATCTTTTTTTTTGTAAAAGTCTTCTTTCTTTCTTTAATCGTCCTAATGATTAAAAAGGTTTTATCTACAATGTATATGTTAATAACTTGCTATACCAATATGAATTTATAATCTAGTTCATATAATGCCAATGTTATGGTTGTTTAGTTTAATAACAATTTGGTTATTGCAGATAATTTTTTAGCGTTAATCGTTTTAAAATATAGCTTAGTCTATTTTTGTAACTATTGCTACTTTCTCTCGTTAAGGCTTGTAGTACAAAATATGACATTTAGCTTTTTAGTATAAATTTTAGAATTTAAAATTCGGTTTCAATTTTCACCCAAAAAAAAATATTGCCATGAAGAGAAAGTACACTACAATAATTCGGATAATAATTTTTACCATAAGTATTATATTGGTAAATAGTAATAATAGTTTTTCTCAAAGTGTTGGTATAAGCAATGTTTCAATAATACCAGACCCTTCCTCAGCACTAGAGTTACGATCAAACACATTAGGTTTTTTACTGCCCAGGATGACAACAACAGAGCGAGATTTGATTGTAGCACCAGCCGATGGATTATTAATTTTTAATACTACTACTAATTTTTTTAATTTTTATAAATTGGGTTGGCAGGTGATAGCAAACGTTGTCCCATCTACAAATTTAACAGGAGCAGTTACAAGTGTAGGCAGTGTAACAAGCTTAGGGTCTTTTATATCTGCCAATTTATCAGGAGCATTAACAGATGAAACAGGAACAGGTTTTGCAGTATTTGGAACAACTCCTACACTTACCACTCCCGTTATTAATGGTGCAATAACTGGCACAACAGTGTTTCCAATTGTAAATGGGGGTACAGGTTCGTCCATTAAAAATTTTATTGACCTTACTACAGCACAAACTGCTGCGGGTGCTAAAACATGGAGTAGTTTAGCAACATTTAATCAAGGAATAACATCAATTGGCGCTACTGTTGACTTAAATACAAGTTCTAATTTTGCTACAAGTATTAATGCTGGAACTTCAACAGGGGCAATAACCCTTGGAGGAACAGGTGTTCAGGTAATTAATATAGGCAATGGTGCAGCAGCAAAAACAGTTACGTTAGGTAGTAATAATTCAACAAGTTCAACCACATTGTTTTCTGGTACAACAAGTGGAGTATTAGCCTTAAACGCATCGGCTGGTGCAGCCATTACTAACATAGGCACAGGAACAACAACAGGTTTAACAACAATAGGAGGCGCTACAGGATCAACGGTAATTGGTTCGTTAAAAAACACTATAGGTATTGCTGGAACAGCAAATGGCAATGGAGTACGAATTGGAAATGCTAGGGTTACAGTAAATAAGCCGTTAGCCCCTGTTATTACAGCAAATGCAAATACGGTAGCAACTGTAACTCAAATTTTGGATGCTGGAATATTTGTTAATACACCAACCGTAGCTAGAACATTTACATACCCTAGCGCCCAAGGCGCAACAGGTTTAGTTCAGGCTTTACCAGGAACTCCTGCCGTAGGAGATATATTTACATTTGTGGTTGTTAATAAAGGAACATCAACACTCACTTTTGCAGCAGCTGCGGACATTACTATAGCAGGATCCTTAAATGTTCTTACAAATACAACTAGAGTTATAACATGCCGCGTTACAAGTATAACAGCAGGTGCCGAAACTATAAGTGCATATTAAAAAAGGTAACTCTTTTTTATTTATGTACCAATACTAACTATATAATGTTTTAATTACATACTTATTTAATTAGGAATGAATAAAAAAATACACATATATTTCTTTTTTCAATTGATCATTTTTAATTTTCAATTTAGCGTTACAACTGCTCAGGTATTGAGTAACAATGGAGCTGTATTGTCCGTTACATCGGGCGCTCAACTTAGTAATTTAGTTAGTGTTTTTAATACAAGTGGTACAATTGAAAACCAAGGTGTTATAACAATAACTAGCGCTATAACAAACAATGCAACAATTGTTGGTAATGGAACATATAACATTGGAGGCAACTTTACCAATAATTCGGTATTTACAGCCAGTACAAGTACAGTTAATTTGAATGGTATTGCATTGCAAACTATTGCTGGCACATCTATAACAAATTTTGAAAATATCAACATTAATAATGCAACAGGAGTAACACTTGGAACAAATTCAACTATTTCAGGGGTTTTAAATTTTGCTTCCGGTGTTATTAATACAGGGGGTAACAAAATATCAATAACATCTACAGGGGCTGTAACAGGATCTGGGTCATCTAAATTTGTGAATGGTTATTTAGAAAAATATATTCCGATTGGTGCGGGGGTAATAACAAACTTTGAAATAGGTAATGGAAATACAGATTATTTACCCCTTAACTTAAATTTTTCAAATGTAACTGGCGCAGGCTATTTTACGGGTAGTGTTAATAATGGCGACCATGTTGATATAGGAAACTCATGCTTAGACCAAACAAAAAGTGTTAATAGAAATTGGACATTATCCAATACAGGGGCAGTTTTTACAAATTATAGTATCAATTCAAATTTTAGTGTAGCAGATAAAGACGGCGGTTCAAATTCAGCTAATTATAATATGGCTATTTTAAATGGTGCTAGTTGGAATACCGTAACTCAAGGTGCACTTACTGCAACATCTACACAAGGTTTAGGAGTAATAGTAGTTGGAGACATACAGATAGGAGAGTTTAAACCTATGGTAGGAACACCTGTATTTGCATTAGGTACTACATCTGAAAGATGTAGAGTGGCAGGTACGGTTACTTATTCCGCAACAGCAACAAATGCGTTAACAATTACCTATAGTTTGGATGCTGCAAGTATTTCTGGAGGCAATAGTATTAACGCATCTACAGGTGAGGTTACATACGGATCTTCTTACACAGGAACATCTATTATTACAGCAACAGCATCAGGGTGCTTTGGTCCTTTAACAGCAACGCATTCAGCTGTTTTAACAGCGCTACCTGTAAATTCATCTGTAATTTCTGGTGTAGGTTGTGTGGCAATTGGCGCCACTCAAACATATTCCATTACTGCTGTAGCTCGTTCCAGTTCGTATGTATGGACAGTTCCTGTGGGAGCTAATATAATATCAGGACAAGGTACCAACATGATAAGCGTTAATTTTACAGCTGGTTTGGTAAATGGATTTGTAACCGTTGACCCACAAAATGCTTGCGGCGCAGCTGTTAATATATCTTCAAAAAATGTTGGATCAGGAGGGGCTCCACTAAAACCATCAACAGTTTATGGGAGCATGGTAGTGTGCTCTTATTTAGGTGTAGGTACTGTAACGTATTCAGTAACTCCTGTTAGCGGTGCATCATCCTATCAATGGGCTAAGCCATCAGGCTCAACCATAACAAGCGGACAAGGAACAAATAGTATTACAGTAACATTTACAAGTTCTTTTACATCTGGACAGTTTTCTGTAACCTCTGTTAATGGCTGCGCTTCTAGTGCATTTACTTACTTTACTCCTAATAAAATATCAACAGTGCCTGTAAGCGTAACTGGTATTGCTAATGCGTATGGAAAAACAAATAATGCAACACTTGTTAATTATACAACTCCTGTTATAGACGGTGCCATATCTTATAATTGGACAGTACCTGCAAATGTTACCATTGCATCCGGACAAGGATCTACCAGTGTTAGTTTAACTTTTGCACCTGCTTTTACTGGAGGTAATATTTATGTTGCAGCAGTTAATGCCTGCGGTAGTAGTTCCACAATAACAAAAGCTATTGCTAATAATACAACTACCCCATTATCAGATTTGGAACATTATACTTTACAAAAAAATGTAAGTTGTAATGGTTTAAAAGATGGTGAAGCCAGCGTTAAAATTCAAGGAGGGCTGAATACTGATACATACTCATACATTTGGAACACCAATCCTATTCAAACAGCATCAACAGCATCTAAATTATCGGCAGGTACGTATACAGTCAAGGTAACTAATAAATCAGGTTCTTCGTTTGTTGAACAAATATCAATAGTAGAGCCCGAAAAATTATTTGTGAAAGCAATCAAAATTAACAACTCTTTGTATGGAGAATCCACCGGTCGCGCTATTGCAGCAGCATCTGGTGGTAGTGGAATTTATGAATATTTGTGGAATACTCATCTAAATAAAGCAATGCAAGAAGCAAATGAATTAGCAGCAGGAGTTTATACCGTTACCGTAAAGGATCAAAGTAATTGTTCGGCTTCGGCCAGTGTAATTATTACAGATTCATTAGTTGATGTTAATGCTTCATTAACTTCTAAAGTATTCCCTGTTCCTGCAGTAAATAATTTTATGATAGAATATAATTTGATTGACAATAGAGCAAACTCCGTTGTCGTAATTTCATACGATGGGAAGATTGTATATAAAAATGATATATCTCAATATTCTGAATCCAATAGATTATTTATAGATTGTAACGCTTGGAGTAGAGGAATGTATTACGTATTTATAAAAGATAAAAATGAAATTGTTTTATCATCAAAACCAGTAGTCTTAATGCAAAATTAAGAAAGGGTATATAGATTTATAGAGGAGCAGGGGGCTAATATAATTAGTAGTTTATAACCTTTTAAAACTTTTGGCAGCTCTTCTAAATTTCAATTATAGGTAAGTATTGTTGAATAATAATTATATGATTTTTTAAATAACTTTTAATTTAAAATTTAATTTTACATCTTTGCGTCCATTATTATGTAATATAATGGTGTTAATATGAACATAAAAAATACTATAGAATTATAAATATTTTACAAAATTATTTAATATGAAAAATAACATATTATTATTGCTTCTGCTTTTTTTTATCACCCCCCTTTTAATCTATTCACAAAATAATGCACCTAAGGTTTCTACACCTGAAAGTGGGGAAGATAATTCTAACTTAGGAATATCCGTATCTCCATCTACTTTAAGGTTTAATGTTAAACCAGGGCTTACTCAAACAAAAGCTGTGAAGATATCAAATGATAGCAAAAAAAAAGTTAGTTTTCAGGTAGCCTTTCAGGATTATGGTTTGGGAACTGGAGGAAAACAAGATGTTTCAGTAAGTAGCGATTATAAAAACGCATTGTCTAAATACATAGTTGTGTCCCCAACATTAGTCGAGTTAAATCCAAAAGAAGCCAAAGTTGTAACAGTAACAATAGATATACCACCGGGAGATGCTTATGCAATAGCTATGTGGACTACCTTAATTCTGGATCAAGTAACAGACAGGTCCAAATTAGAAATTCCAGATGCTAATAATAATACAATGGCAATGGGTATCAACACCTCATTTGGCTTTGGTATAAATGTATTTCAAAACCCACCGAATGTTGTTTCTAATAGCGTGGAAATTCAAGCAATGAAATTTATTAAAGCTACAGCTTCTAAGGCAGGCATTATAGAAATAAAAGCTAAAAATACCGGGGATGGTATTGGTTATTGTTTATATTACTTAGAATTAACTAATTTGCTAACAGGTAAACAAACCAAATTAAAAGTGAAACAGTTTAGTATTTTCCCTGGATATGAAAAAGAATTTAGTTTTGAGTTACCTAATGAGCTTGGTAAAGGGAAGTATTCAGCATTGGCTGTATTAGATTTTGGAAATAAAGAAGAGTTAAGGACAGCTGAATTAGAGTTTTTTATTGATTAAAAAAAAAAATTAATTTTTCGCAATTAAATTATAACCTTCTTATAGGTTAGTGAGTAGAAGTACTCAGATTTTGAAAACATTAAGGATATAGTTAAAATAATACAATTATAAGTTTATAAAATTTACTTTTTTAACACACTAAATCTTATACTATGACATGAAAAAGGTAAAAGAAATTTAATTTTAGCTAGGCTGAGATTAAAAAAGCGTAAAGTACGCTTTGTATACTATAAATTTTATTTAGCTAAACATAACTTAAATAACCTAACCATGAAAAAAATAATATATAGCGCAGCTTTTTTGGCAGCAATGGGTTTTGTATCAAATGCAAAGGCTCAATTGATTGATGAAACAAACGTTACAATAACTATGGATTTGCAACCAATCCTTCAGTTAAGTATGAATGGTCCGCAAAATATTGATTTTGTGTTCGATCAAATTTCTAAATACGCTTCAGGTATTACTCAATATGGAGCAACAAATTTATCCGTAAGTTCAACTGTAAACTGGGATTTATATGCCGTAGGCTTTGCGTCTAATGTTGCAACTTGTACAGGTTCTTTGGCTCCTGCTTGGGATCAACAAGTAAAATATGGTGCAGCTTCCGATCCTAATGCAGAAAACAATATTCCAATATCATTATTAGAATTACACCAAGATAAGGCTAATCCTGGCTTACCTTTCCCATTATTGGCAACAGGTTTTAAAGCGGATTATAATTCTGCGTTTACTACTGTAGGTGTTGTTGGAAATAATAACATTTACGCTTCTGGTGCACTTTCTCCATATACTCGTCCACTTGCTGTACAAAAATATATTGCAGGTCATGCAGACCCTACCAATTTTTACACAGGTGGTTCATACCTTGTTGGGGCTAGTACTGGTGCTGTAAGTAATTTTTATTACTCAATAGATTACCGTATTAAGCCAGGTCTTCCAGCAACATTCCCTAATTCAGGTGATAATTCGCTTGTTCCAGTTACTCACGCATTGGATAATGTTGCAAATGCTGGCGCTGGTCATTATGCACAGTCAGGTGTTTACACCATGAATGTGAAATATGTTTTGATGGAAAACTAAAATTATTTTCTTAAAAGAAAAAGGGGGAATCCCCTTTTTCTTTTTTTTAATCCTCACTATGAGAAATATTATATTCTCTTCCTTTTTTATCTCTCTTCAATTTCTTGGATACTGTCAGTGTGTGCCAGCTAATGTTAATTGCAATAATATAACTAGCAGCATGTTACCCCAAACCGATAATCTAAATTTCCTTTTCGATTCATTTAGCAAATATACTGGCGGGATTGAACAGTATGGATCAACTGTACTCAAGTTGAAAGTGGATAATAATCCAGCACTTACGTGCAGATGGAAATTGTCAATGATTGTATCTAATAATGGTTGGGTAAATACTGATCAGTGGAATACTTTAGCTACCTACGGTACAGGTGGTGGTGCTGCAAATCCTACTATTGATTTATTGGAAATTAGAATAACTAATAACTGTGGAACCCCTATGCCAGGTGTAAATAACACTTGGCGTTCGTTTGCCATTCCCCCAGGAACAGGCGATGTGATAGATATTATAAATGATCCTGCTCCAACTCCTGTAACTACTGCGGGTATGTGTACTTCACAGGTAAATGGTGCAGGTACATATTTAGGACTTAATTATGGAGAATATAGTTTTACCATTGATTACAGGATTAAACCAGGACTTACTTATATTCCTGGATATTATAATTTATCAGTAAAATTTTGTTTAACAGAGTAGCGAGTATAGTGTTATGGCTAATTCCCATACAATTGACATACAATTAAGTAAAATTACCCAAATTAGTATAATGACGAATAATAAAAAGCCGAGTACTTATTTTATCCCAAAACTGAATTATTGGGTGCTGGCGTTGCTACTTTTATTGTCGATAAAATTCTATTCACAAACAGTTAATACTGTTCACAGCAAAAAAACAATTACGGCAGAGTTCCTTTTTCCCGACGTTGAATTTGAGGAATTGGCTGTTATAAGTAATGTTTTAAAAATTAAAAATAACAACACAAAAACATACGTTTTTACAGTAACTATGAGTTTGCCATTAGGTTGGCGAACCTTAAATAATTCAGATAAAGAATACAGCCTTTTCCCCGGAGATTCATTGTTTGTTCCTATACGATTACTTACAAAAAATAAATCAGCCAAAGGCGGAACCAAATATAATATAAATGCTTTTATAGCAACCAACGAAGGAAGGCAAATGGCTATGGCTAATTTTAGAGCTGGTAGACCAAAAGTTAGCGATTGGCAGGTTAATATTTTACCTAGACCTCGTATCTATTTTTTAAATAATGAAACAGAAGCCCCCTTTCAAATTAACTTAACTAATAATGGAGATGAAGCACAAGAATTAATTCTATCGATGAATAAAATTGGTAAAGATTTTACTGTTGCCGATGGAAGCGGCAAATTTTTAAAAAAGAGCTATTACGAGTTTATTTTGCCCCCAAGTGCAGATACTACCATGCCTTTTACCGCAGTAGTTCAAAAACCAGAACGCAATATTAAACGATTAGATAATTATAATTATGTGCCAAACGCCTTACAACAAGAAAAACATTTTGGATTATATATTAAAGCAGCAGAGGTTGGAGCAAGGCAGGGAACTGGGGTTAGTAAAAATAAAAAAGTTGATTTTGTAAAATTAGCTAACAATATTAATTTTGTAAAACTAAGCGATGCAACCAAGCTCAATCAATACGGAGCAGCTACTATACCTGTTACTATGGTTGCCAATGTCAATAATATATTGGGGCAACAACCTATTATGAATGTTATTTTTAATGGAAATACCGTACTCAATAAAAATTCTAGTGTAAATTATTTTTTGCAAACAGGTTTTACCTATTATAAAATAATGAACCAAACAGCCCAAAATTCTGCAGGGGTTATTACTTATAATCATGTTAAAGGTTTTGTATCAGCAGGCAGCAGTGTTAGTTTAAATATGGATAATTTACGTGGTATGGTGAGTGGGAAAGGAATCTCTGCAGGATACCGTCTTACTCCAAAACAAAGTATAGGAACATATTATGTTAGAAATGGCCAAACCTTTGCCAATTATCGTAGTTATACAATTGGAACAGGGTATTCTGCTAGATTTTCCAAATTACAATTTGGAGCAGGATATGATAGAACAAATGATACTTCAGGAGCTTTTTCCAATTCCGTTAATGCCAATATAGCAGCTCCAATAGGTGCAAATCAATATTTAGGAGTTAATGGTCGTTATTCCATTACTAATATGGCAGGTAATATTTTAAACAGTAGATTTTATGGGATGTTTTACAAGGTTAGTTATTTAAAACGTAAGGCAAATACAAATATTAACCTTAGTTATTCCGAGGCAACAAATAATATGGGTCCCGGTGTAATTTTAAATAATAATTTCAATAATTACAGAGCGAACTTGGTTAATTACTTTAATTTTAAAAATGGGCTGATATTAAATTTGGTAAGTAATTATAATATATTTCAATCAGGACAGGTAAATAATGTTTCCAATAAACTGAATAATACATTATTCAATAATATATTAAGTTTACAATTACCAAATAGGAATGTTGTAAATTATTCACCAGCTATATATTTTGTTTATAGTGATTATTATTTGGAAAGAATGGTAAGTTACGGCTTACAGTTTAATATGAATACTTATAATCCCGACGAAAATTTTAGAATGGGAGTATTCCTTAAAGGTGGATATAACAAATTGTTAAGTGCTCCAGAGCTAGGAACTTTTTTCAACGGTCAGGCAAATTCAATTTTTACATACCGTACCTGGAACTGTAATATACGTTATAGCTATGGCCCTGTAGGACAAGGGAATATTGCAAATTTACTTATAGAACAAAAAAGGTATCCTCAAAAGCTATCGGGCTCCATTGGCAATCAATATCAATTTAAAAATGTGCATTTTATTTTGGAAAATACGATCAATTATAGCTATATGAATGTGAACCAACGTCATAATATAGGACTGTTTTCTCAATTATTTTATTACACAAATAGTGCATGGCGTTTTAATTTTAACTTTTTGTATAATTATAATATTTCAGAAAGTTATAAATATATTTATAGTCCAGGGGTGGTCAATAATTTTGTTGTTGAAACAACTCCCCAAAAATCGTGGACTCAAAATTTTCAGTTGGGTATGGGGCTGAAAAAGGATTTTGGAATTCCAATTCCTAAAAAAATTAGAAAAATGCGTTATTGTGATGCACACTTCAAAGTATTTTTAGATATAAATGGAAATAAGAAATTTGACAGTGATGAAATTCCATTAGAAAATATTGTACTTCGGATGAATGATTTTGAAGTGTTAAGTAACGAAAAAGGCGAGGCTAGTTTTGTTAATATGGCCATGGGATCCTATAAGCTACAAGTATTACCTTTGGTAGATGTAGGTGCTTGGTTTCCTGTTACGCCAGATAGTATGGAGGTTTGTGGACCTAGTGTTATTTATATACCGTTTTCTAAAGGCGTTGAAATACTGGGAAATGTGGTGGTTGATCGCGAAAAATTTAGTGCTGACATTGTTGATAAATTAGATATTTCACGTATTAAAATTTTCTTAATAGATACATTGGGAAATACAATAAGCGCAGTAACAGATAATCGTGGAAATTTTAAATTTTATGTGCCTTATGGACAATACAGATTAAAGTTTGATGAAAAAATATTAGGTGATAATTTTGAATTGGCTGAAAACGATATTGATATTCTATTAACAAATGGTATGGAAAGTTATTATCATACTTTTTTTATCATGGAGAAAAAAAGGAAGGTTAAAAATAAAAAATTTGGTGCTGACGGTTCCGTAACCGAAAGCTTAGGAGAGGCTAGTTCATCTGAAAACAGAAACGGTGGAAAAAATGCGAATGATACAAATGCAAATAAAAAATTTGCTGATGCATCTGATGGTGTTGAAAATTTAAAAACATTTGATAAAGGAAAAACAGATAGTATAAATAAAGTTGCAACAGCAAGTAGAAAAACGGAAGATGTTGAAAATTTAAGAACATTTGGAAAACCTAAAAAATCAGATGTGCCTGATGTGCCGAATAATATAAATCCTACAGGAGGAATTAATTGGGTTCAGATGGACTCATTAATAGATATTTTAATTGGTAAAACCAATTCGGGTTTAGAAATAACAGCGGAAGATCTTGCTCGTATCGAAGAAAGTAAAATTACTAAAAGTGATTTGAATAAATTTGCAAATAAAACGGTTTATACCATCCAAATTGGAGCTTATACAGCCGGTTTGCCAAAAAGTTTATTGTCGGAGATATTGAGATTAAATGTAAAAGTGGAATCGTTTAAAGATCCGAAAGATGGTCTTACTAAATATTTTTCAGGATATTACGATACTTATGATGAGGCATCAAATGCAAGAGCTGAAATAGAACAAAGAGGCTTAAATGGACCCTTTATTATATCTATTCATAACGGTGAAATTATTTCAATTCAGGATCTACTTAAAAAAATTGGCAAGTAAAATAATATATATAAATTGAAACACATTATCCTATTATCATTTTTGGGAATTATTGTTACGCTAAATTCGTTCGCCCAAAAAAAAGTCAACTATTTAAAAACATCAAGCGGTTTAGAGTACGCATTGGTTAAAAAGGGGAGTGGGAAAAAAGTTAAAAATGGTTGTCGTATATATGTTAATTACACAACTCGCATAAAACCAGATACTGTTTTTGATAGTAATTCAAATAGCAAACCGTATGCATTTATTCAAGGGCAAGAAGAGGTTCTTAAAGGGTGGGAAGAGGGCATTTCACTTTTAAGAGAGGGCGATAGCGCACATTTTAAAATTCCTCCGACATTGGCTTACGGAGAAAAAAAACTTGGAACTATTCCAGCTAATACTACATTGCTACTTGAGGTTAAAATTGTTAAAGTTGAACAAGCTTTTTATAATCTTTCTGGAAAAGATACCATCACATTTCCAAGTGGGTTAAAAAAAATATTGATTAGTAAAGGAACATCAGAGCACGTCAAACCATTTAACAATGTAACCATGCAGTTTACAGGTTATGTGCTCAATAAAAATGGATACAAACGTGTATTCCAATCCTCTTTAACCAATAGTAATTTGGCTGTATTTCAATTAGGGGCTGGCCGAATGGTAAAAGGGCTGGACGAAGGTATAGCTACCATGCAAATTGGAGAACAATCAACTTTTATAGTTCCTCCTTATTTGGGCTTTGGGGATAAAATTTCAGGGCTTGTTCCGGGCAATTCCACTTTGTTTTTTGATATTGCAGTATTGGGTTCCGACGATGTTGTTTGGCATACCATGAATAAGGATACACTATTTGGAAAAGAGGGGCTAAAAATACTTCCTGTTGAAACAAAAAAAGGAAGTTTAATTACAACAGAAGATATTGTTACGTTTGATTACACGGGATATTTTTATGATTCACTAAAGCATCCAATAATTTTTGATAATACAATTGAACGTAAAGATCCTGTTTCAATGCGTCCAGGGGCAAAATCAAATTTGCCATTTTTTAAAGAAAGTTTAACTCATTTAAAAACGGGTGAAAAAGCAATTTTATTTGTCCCTCCTTCAATGGCTTTTGGTAATAGAAAAAATGGAATGATTCCATCAAATACTCCTTTAGTTTTACAAGTAAATATTTTAGAAACAAAACATTATCCTTTTTTTAGTGTAACGGGGTTAGATACTGTAAGTTTTAGTTCAGGACTTAAAATTATTTTTGTGAGGCAAGGGGCAGGAGATTCGGCAGTTACAGGTAATGTTGTTTCGATTGCCTATACTGGTTTTATAATCGACTCCTTAGGAAAGTATAGGATTTTTGATGCGTCTAGAGAAAATGGAAAGTATTTAGATTTTGCTGTTGGAAAAGAAAAAGTAATAAAAGGATTAGATGAAGCGGTAAAAGGCATGCGTGTTGGCGAAAGCCGAAGATTGATAATACCATTTAATTTAGGATATGGAGAAAAAGGCGTTCCTGATGCAGGCATTCCAGCTAAATCCTCACTATATTTTGATGTTGAATTGGTGGAAATAAAAGATCCTGAAAATCAAAAAAACGAAAATAGGACTCAGATTAAATAAAGGTGTAATTTCTTCTAAAAAGATGAATTACTGTTTTTTATAGCTCTTACCATTTCTCGTTTACCAGGCGGTCCTTGTAAAGTTTCAACAATAAATCCAACTTTTTTTAATGTGCGTTTAACTTCGCCTTTGGCGCAATAAGTAACTAAACAGCCATTTGGTAGGGTTGCAGCATAAAGTTTGGCAAATACTTCTTCTGTCCACATTTCAGGTTGTACGCGCGGTCCAAACGCATCAAAATAAATTAAATTATAAGTATCATCAAAAACAATTTGTTGTAAGGTATTTTGGATTTTACGAAAAGTAAATTGATTTGAAATCCAATTTTTTTTATTCCATTCACAGGTATGAATTTCATTAAATATGGATTCATTTTTTTGTTCATTAAGTAAGTCCAAATAATTTAATTGATGGGCTATTTCAGCGGAAATAGGATAGGCTTCAATGCTCGTATAATTAATTAGGCTATCCGTTTTTTTACTTTCAATAAAAGTGAGGAAAGCATTTAAGCCAGTACCTAATCCTATTTCTAAAATAGTCATTTCTGAATTGGGAATAGTAGCAGCTGTGTATTTTAATCCCATTTCAATAAAAACATGTTTGCTTTCCTGTATTGCTCCGTGTATGGAATGGTAATGCTCATCCAACTCCTTCACATAAATAGAGTGGGAGCCATCAGCTGTTTTTATAATCTCTGTTTTCACTAGTGATTTTACTTACTAATAATCTCAACCTCTGTTCTTCTGTTTAAAGCACGACCTTCATCGGTATCGTTGCTGGCAACCGGGCGGTTTTTACCATAGCCTTTAAACGTTAGTCTTTCTGGCTCTACGTCTAGCATAATAAGGTAATCAACTACAGATTTTGCTCTAGCTTCGGATAATTTTTGGTTGTAATCGTCTGTGCCTTTAGAATCGGAGTGACCGGAAATTTCAATTTTAACGGCAGGATTTTTGAACATCATCAAAGCTAAACGTTCTATTTCACCTCTCGATTGTTCGCGGATAGAAGATTCATTGTAATTAAAAAATATATTATTTAAAACAACTTTATTACCCACTTCCATAGGTTTAAAAGTAATGTCTTTTGTTACTTCTTTAAAGGCTGCATTTGCCGGAATGTCGATGTTTTCGGAGTGAAATAAATACCCTTGTTTGTTTACCGAAAAACCATAATTTTTTCCAGCAGGTAAGGATACTAAATATTTACCGGTAGCACTGTTTGATTTGAATGTTGCTACAACTATATTTTTTTCATTATCAATAATTTCTATTGTAGCTTCAACAGGTTTACCTGTTATATTATCGGTAACAACACCTTTTAAGATAGTTAACTGAGATTCTTTAATAACAATTTTTTGAGCTATAACTGTTTCCTTAACTGGAGCGTCTAGGTTAGCAAGCAAGTTGTCCTCCGTATTTAAGGTCATTTGTTTTTCCTGAGGTACGATGGTTACCATAAAAATATCGTTACCACCATAATATCCTGTAGAAGAGTAGTAACCATGCAAACCGCTTGCCGACACTACAAAAAATACATCATCGCCAGTGGTGTTAATAGGATAACCAATATTTTGAGGAGTAGTCCATTTATTTTTTTCGTATGTTGATTTAAAAATATCATATCCGCCCATGGTACCATGCCCTTGGGAACTAAAATACAATGTTTTACCATCAGGATGAATAAATACACTTTCTTCGCCATAAGGAGTATTAATAACGGAACCCATATTTACAGCAACGCCCCATTCACCTTTTGCATCTTTGGTTGAAATGTAAATGTCTCCACTACCTAGTCCGCCTGGCTTATCCGAAACAAAATAAACTGATTTTCCATCGGGAGAATACGATGCAGAGGATTCGTGATACATTGTATTGATGTTTTTATTCATCTTTACAGGAATGCTCCATGATATTCCATTTAATTGAGATTCGTAAAGGTCGCCATTGTTAAAACCCACATAAATTAATAGCTTTTGCCCGTCAGCCGAAAGTCCGGAGTTAGCATCGTGGTTTACGGTATTTACGGGAGCTCCTAAATTTTCTGTAGCAGTCCATTTTCCATCTTTTTTAGTTGAAATATAAATGTCCTCATAATAATCGTTAATATCGGTAGCAATTTGTCCGCCAGTAGTATTTGGTCGGCAAGCGGTAAACATCATTACCGATTCATCTGCTGAAATTACAGGCTTGTATTCATTGTATTGGGAATTAATTTGAGGACCAACGTTTTCGATATTACCCGATACCACGCGATTAGGATTTTGCACTTGTTCCTTGCCAACTAAACATTCCGCAATATGTTTTTTTATCTCATCCATATATTTAATGGAATCGTTTTCACTGATTGTTTTTTTGAATGTTTTAAATTCATCAATTGCTTTATCCCACTTCATGTTGAGGTGATATGCTTTTCCTAGTAAAAAATGTATTTGGGGATCTACTTTGGGATTTAAAAAAAGTGCTTTTTCCAAATGAGGAATGGCTTTTAATTTAAAATTGGAATATAAATAACACTTACCCAATCTAAAATTTAACAAGGCATTGTTAGGGTTAAATTGATTGGCCGTAATATAAAAAGGAATGGCTTGTTTGTAAAATTTTTGTCCGCGGATAAAAAAAACGTCGCCAGCTTCAATGTCTTTTTTTGCAGTAGCTAATGCGTCCTTATCCTCTGCAAAGTTCTCTTTAGTAAACTCAACATTTTGTGCAACGGCAAGGGTTGAATAAAAAAGTAAGAGTAAACAGATTATTTTTTTCATTTAAATACTAATTTGAGAATTTTAAAATGTGCTAATTAGGGAAAGAGTACATTTTATACATCCAACGATTTTACAATTTTTATTTTTATCAATTTTTAAACGAATCTTGCTTTCTACAATCAGCACATCAATTTATCAGCATATTAGCACATCGTAATATTATTTACAATCCTCACTAAAATATTTGGCAGATTCAATTCCTAATTCTGTTGCCTTTTTCCAATCGGCACAAGCTCCTGGTTTATCACCTGCTTTTTCTTTTGCTATTCCTCGGTTTAAATACGCATATCCATAACTTGGATTTAATTCAATGGCTTTTGTGCAATCTTCAATACATCCGGGGTAATCTTTTAAATTAAATTTTGCTGATGCACGATTATTAAACGCATAAGCGTAATCGGGTTTAAGTTCAATGGCTGTGCAAAAATCGGCAATAGCGCCGTAATAATCTTTATCGTCAAACTTTGCGCTTCCGCGATTGTTGTAAGCTATGTAATAATCTTTTTTTAGATTGATTGCTTCGGTATAACTGGCAATAGCCCCTTTATGATCTCCGTTTTTACGTTTGGCACTCCCTAAATTATTATAGGTAAAAGCCATATCCGAATTAGAAATCAGTGCAGCGTTGTAATCGGTAATAGCGCCATCAAAATCCGAAATTTTTAATTTAGCGCTGGCTCTATCATTATATGCGTAAGCGTAATCAGGCATAATTTTAATAGCTTCATTAAAATCTTCAATAGCTTTTGCGTACTCTTCATTTTCAAACTTTAATCCTCCTCGGTAATAAAATGCCTGCGCATGTTTAGGATTTATTTCAATGGCCTTGTTATAATCTTGCATTGCGCCTGCTTTATCACCGTTAGCAAATTTAACTTGTCCGCGACTAAAATAACTATCAGGGTTTTGAAATAAAGAAATGGATTTGTCAAAATCGGCAATGGCACCTAATTTATCTTTTAATTCAAATTTAGCCAAACCTCGATTGTAATATGCTTTTTCAAAATCCGCTTTTAATTCTATAGCTTTATTGTAATCATTGATAGCGGTTTTATAATCTTTTTTCTCAAAATTGGCAATACCATTATTGTAATGCTTTTCGGCTTCTTGGGTACCGGCATCCAATATTTTTGCTTTCACAATGTCATTTTGAGCAATTCCCGAAAAGGAAATTGCAATTGTACAGAAAAAGCAAAGAGTCCATTTATTAATTTTCATGCGGCCAACTTTTATTGTAAGGTAGTAAATATACTAAGATATTTTTAATTACTTGTAATTGTAAATTCCGTTCTTCTATTTAATTGTCTGCCTTCTTCCGTATCGTTTGTTGCAATGGGTTGTTCTTTACCGTAGCCTTTATAGGTTAATCTACTTGTTGAAATCCCCACTTTAATAAGATGATCTACAACTGCTTTTGCTCTGTTTTCAGATAACTTTTGATTCATATCGGCCGCACCTTTTGAGTCGGTATGGCCTGAAATTTCAATTTTAAGAGTTGGAATATCTACCAATAATTTATATAATCGAGCAAGCTCATTGGTAGATTCTTTACGAAGAGTAGATTTACCTGTATCAAAGAAAATATTATTCAAAACAATTTTACTTCCAACTGTAATATTTTTTAATGTTACATCTTTATTAACCTCTTTGAATGCAGAAGTTGTAGGAATGTCAAAATTCTCAGAATGAAAAAGGTAACCTTCTTTTTTTACAGCAATACCGTAATTTTTACCAGCAGGTAAGGTTATTAAATATTTGCCTGAAGAACTGTTGGATGTAAAAGAAGCAATGATGTTATTTTTTTCGTTGTCAACAATTTCTATTACGGCTTCCAATGGTTTTAAAGTAATAGCATCTGAAATAACACCTTTTAAAATAGTTAATTTAGCTTCAGTTATTTCAATAGCCTTAGCTGTAACGGTTTCTTTAAGAGGTTCAATTCTATTAGCAAGTAGGTTGTCTTCATTATCTGTTGCCATTTGTTTTTCGGGGCCAAGAAAAGTAATCATATAAATGTCTTTTTCACCTAATCCTGTTTCTTTGAATGAAGAATAATAACCATGTCGGCCACTAGCCGAAATCACAAAAAATACATCATCATCTGTAGTATTTACAGGGTAACCCAAGTTAATAGGTTTGCTCCAAGTAGTTGTATTTTCATCATATATTGATTTGAATATATCATAACCGCCCATTGTTTCATGCCCTTGCGAACTAAAGTATAAGGTTTTTCCATCTGGGTGAATAAATACACCCTCTTCGTTATATTTGGTATTTATAATACCACCAAGGTTTATTGCTGTACCCCATTTCCCTTTGTCATCTTTTTTTGAAATATAAATATCTCTGTCGCCAAAACCTCCATTATCAGGATTATCTGAAACAAAATAAACTGATTTTCCGTCAGGAGAATAACAAGCAGAAGATTCGTGGTAAAGCGAATTGATATTTTTATTCATTTTTTCGGGTTTACTCCATGCGTTTCCCCTTAGTTCGGATTCAAATAAATCGTCGCCATTAATACTTCCAACATAAATAATCAATTTTTGACCGTCGGGAGATATTCCAGAATTAGCATCATGATTGTCTGAATTAATAGGTTTACCCATATTTATAGCAGGGCCCCATTGTCCCCCAATATTGTTGGATATGTATATATCTTCATTAAATTCGTTATTGTTAGGATCTTTTATACCTCCAGTGGTATTATCTCTTTTAGAAGTAAACATCATTACTGATTCATCTGCGGAAATCATTGGTCTATAATCTGGATATTGCGAATTAAGGTTGACTCCAACATTGTCTATAAATACGCGAACAGGGGATTGTGTTATTTTTTTTGCTGTTTCAGATTCTTGTATTGCTTTTTCAACATCGGGGTACATATCTAATTTGTTTTTAACTGTTGCGTTTTTTTGAAATAAATTAAACGCATCAATAGCTTTGTCAAATTGCATATTCAAATGATAAACTCTGCCAAGGTAATAATGTAGTTGAGGGTCAACAGCAGGGTTTAAGGACAATGCTTTTTCCAGATAAGGTATAGCTTTTAACTTATATTTAGAGTACATATAGGACTTTCCTATTTTATAGTTAAGCGATGCATTGTTAGGGTTAAATTCCTGTGCAGCCAAATATGGGGCAATAGCATCCGAATAAAATGAAGGACCCTGTTCACAACTGTAGTCTCCTTTTTTGATATTCTTTAAAGCTTCTTTGTAACCTTCTTTGTTATCTTTAAAGTTATCCTTTTCAAATTCAACATTCTGAGCATTACAAAGTGTGGAGAAAATGGTGGCTATTAGTATTAGTGATTTTTTCATATTTGAAGAATTAGAATATATTAAGTCAAAAGTCAAAAAAATAAAAGGCTCAATCCTTTTTGATAAAATTTGTAATCTGTCAATTTTGAATTATTTACAATCGCCTGCATAGCCTTTGGCTTTAGGTTCGCCCAGTTCAATGGCTTTTTTCCAGTCAGCGCAAGCACCTAATTCATCGCGTAATAATTCTTTTGCAACCCCTCTGTTCAAGTACGCATTAGCATAGTTTGGGTTTATTTTAATTGCCATATTACAATCTTCTACGGCACCTTTAAAGTCATTAAGTTTGTATTTTGCCGATGCTCGATTATTATAAGCGTAAGTATAATCGGTTTTTAATTCGATGGCTTTTGTAAAATCAGCAATTGCGCCTTGTACATCTCCTGCATCTAATTTAGCACTTCCTCTGTTGTTGAACGCAACATAGTAATCGGCTTTTTTGTTGATAGCATTTGAGTAATCGGCTATAGCACCATTAAAATCGCCTTTTTTACGTTTAGCACTTGCCAGGTTATTAGCGGTAAACGCCATATCTGGATTAGTGCTTAAACCTTTGTTGTAATCTTCTATAGCGCCATCGTAATCTTCTAATTGGCGTTTGGCGCTGCCTCTGTCGTTGTAGGCATAAGCATAATCTGGTTTTAATTTAATTGCTTGTGTATAATCATCAATTGCGCCTGTATAATCTTTTTGATCAAATTTAAGTTCAGCTCTATAAAAGTAGGCCTGGGGATAATCCGATCTTTTTTCTAATGCCTTAGAATAATCTTCAACAGCACCAGTTATGTTTTCCATTGCATATTTAGTTTGGGCGCGGTAAAAAAAGCTTTCCGGGTTTTGAGTTAAAGAAATTGATTTATCAAAATCTGCAAGTGCACCTATATTATCTTTTAGTTCCATTTTGGTAACGCCTCTGTTGAAATAAGCTTGTTCAAAATCCTGTTTTAAATTAATAGCTTCATTAAATACCAAGAGAGCTTCATTAAATTTTTTTGCAACAAAATAAGAAATACCTTTATTGTAATTTTTTTCAGCTGCCTGCGTATCGGTATTCAGTATTTTAATTTGTACCGTGTCGGATTGCGCAAAAGCAGAGCTAATTGTTATAGAGCAAAATAAATAAAGTATTGTTTTTTGAGTTTTCATGGTATCTTGTTTTTTATCAAGATAAATGTACATCGATTTTTATTGCTTAAAAAAAACAGGAGCCATAGTTTTCAATAGCTTGCGGTTGATAAAGTATTTTTTTATAATCAAACTAAATCCTTATGTTTGTTTTTATTTGAAAAATCGATGAGCATTTTCGGCAAAAAAAAATCTCCTTTACTTACCATTTTTATTACCGTATTTATTGATATGCTTGGTGTGGGAATTGTTATTCCTGTAATTGCTCCATTAATTTTGGATTCATCGCACAACATGCTAGCTAATGATATGAGTACGCATTCAAGAACAATCCTTCTAGGTTTTTTAATTGCATCGTTTCCTTTGGCACAATTTTTTGGCGCACCCATGTTAGGAGCCTTGTCCGACCGTTATGGTCGCCGAAAACTACTTGCATTATCTTTGGTTGGTACTGTAATAGGTTATCTGCTTTTTGCGATAGCTATTTTGGAATCAAATATTTATTTGTTATTTGCAAGTAGAATGTTGGATGGATTTACTGGGGGGAATATATCCATAGCACTATCTTCTATTTCCGATTTTAGTGATGAAAAATCCAAATCTAAAAATTTTGGAATGGTAGGAGCCGCCTTTGGTATAGGGTTTATTTTAGGACCTTACATAGGGGGGAAGCTGGCAGATTCTACTATTTTATATTGGTTTAACGCAGCAACACCTTTTTTCTTTGCAGCCATATTGGCAATGCTAAATTTATTATTTGTACTTTTTGCTTTCCCTGAAACCCTACTTAATAAACGTAATAGCAAAGTAAGTATGTTTACAGGAATTGAAAACATAAAAAAAGCATTTAGCATAGGTCATTTACGCACCATATTTCTTGTGGTGTTTCTTTTAACTGTAGGTTTTAATTTTTTTACTCAATTTTTTCAGGTATTCTTAATCAGTAAATTTGATTATAAAATTTCTCAGATAGCAGATGTTTTTGCATTTATAGGTATTTGGATTGTATTTGCACAAGGCGGTTTGCAACGACCTATGTCTAAAAAATATGCACCATTAAGTATTATAAAAATTTCAGCTTTGTTACTTGGTATTACTATGCCAATGCTTTTGTTGCCAACCGAATCTAAATATATCTTTTTTGTACTACCTTTTATTGCATCTTTTCAAGGGTTAACGCAACCAAACTTAAACTCCATTGTATCCAGCCAGGCGGGTAAAGATGAACAAGGGCAAATACTTGGAATTAATCAATCTATTCAATCTTTGGGGATGGCATTACCACCTATAATTGCAAGCTATATGAATAATATAAATGTAAATTTGCCCATAGCAATTTCATCGTTTTGTATTGTACTTGCATGGATAATTTTGGTGTTATTTTTTAGGAATAAAAATGTGCAGCATACCTTCACAAACAATTAATAAATTAAAGATTGAAAGATTATAAAATTTGAAACGCACGCTTCAATAATCTTTGAATCTTACAATTTTTAATAATTTAATTTAAAAATATTATAAAAATGGCAAAGAAAGAAAAAATAAAAAAAGAAAAAGATTCAAAATCTATTTTAAATAAAGATTCGCATGATTTTTTGCGTAATTATTTGAACAACGCATCACCAACAGGTTTTGAAACCGAGGGGCAAAAATTATGGCTGCAATATATTAAACCCTATATTGATGATTATTTTGTAGATAATTATGGAACAGCTGTTGGAGTGATTAATCCAGATGCACCATTTAAAGTATTAATAGAAGCGCATGCCGATGAGATTTCCTGGTTTGTGCATTACATTACCAATGATGGTTTTATTTATGTGCGTAAAAATGGCGGAAGCGATCACATGATTGCTCCATCAAAAAGAGTAAACATACATACCGATAAAGGAATAGTAAAAGCAGTTTTTGGATGGCCTGCTATTCATGTGCGTGAAGCAGGTAAAGAAGAAGCTCCAACCTTAAAAAATATTTTTTTAGATTGTGGATGCAGCACTAAAAAGGAAGTAGAAGAATTGGGGATTCATGTAGGATGTGTAATAACTTACGAAGATGAATTTATGATTTTAAATGATACATATTATGTAGGACGCGCATTGGATAACCGTATAGGAGGCTTTATGATTGCCGAAGTTGCGCGTTTGATAAAGGAAAGCAAAACTAAATTTCCATTTGGATTATACATTGTGAATTCAGTACAGGAAGAAGTTGGTTTACGTGGTGCCGAAATGATTACACAAACCATCAAACCAAATGTAGCAATTATTACCGATGTTTGCCATGATACCCAATCACCAATGATGAGTAAAATTGCGAGTGGCGATATTTATAGTGGCAAAGGGCCTGTACTTACGTATGGTCCAGCGGTACAAAATAACTTATTAAAACTCATCATAGATGCCGCAAAAAACAATAAAATAGATTTTCAACGAGCCGCCGCTTCGCGTGCTACAGGAACAGATACCGATGCCTTTGCTTATTCTATTGGTGGCGTTCCTTCCGCCTTGATATCTTTACCTTTGCGTTATATGCATACAACTGTAGAAAGTGTTCATAAAAACGATGTTGAAAATGTGATTAAATTAATCTTTCAATCGTTAAAATCAATTAAAAACAATCACGATTTTAAATACATTAAGAAATAAATAAAAATTTATTTTAGTAAAAATTTACCTGAGATTAAATAAAAATAAAACAATGGCAATCATCGGTAAAATACTTAAACAAACATTTGAACTACGATCTAAGTTACCAAAAATTCGTAAGATTGATTCATATAAGCAACAAGAAAAAGTTTTAAAGAAGTTGCTAGCAACAGCAGAATTTACATCCATTGGGCAGCATTATAATTTTTCCAAAATAGTAAGTTCAAAAGATGTAGTGTTGGATTTTCAAAACACTGTTCCAACACATGATTACAATTCGATGTTTAAAAATTGGTGGCATCGTTCTGTTGAAGGAGAAGCCTCTGTTTGCTGGCCAGGAAAAGTAAAATATTTTGCATTGAGTTCTGGTACTTCTGAATCGGCAAGCAAATATATACCCGTTACATCACAAATGTTGCGCGCTATAAAAAAGTCTAATATACGTCAGTTTTTAATGCAGGGTAATTTTGATTTACCTAAAGGGCATTTTAATCGTGGGGCATTAATGATAGGAGGAAGCACAGATCTTAATTTTAATGGATCTTATTATGAAGGTGATTTGAGTGGAATACAAGCAAAAAATATTCCTCTTGTTTTTCAGCGATTTTATAAGCCCGGCAAACAAATATCCAAAGAGCGAGACTGGAATACTAAGTTAGAAGAAATTACAAAAAATGCAAAGAACTGGGACATCGGTATTGTTGTTGGAGTACCCGCTTGGATTCAAATTCTTTTCGAAAGGATTATAGCCGAATATAAAGTGGATACAATTCATGATATATGGCCCAATCTTGTTTTTTATTTTCATGGTGGAGTTGCTATATCACCGTATAAAAAAGGATTTGAAAAATTATTGGGTAAACCCATTATGTTTTTCGATACGTATTTATCTTCCGAGGGATTTATTGCTTATCAGGATAGACAAGGAACCGAATCTTGCCGTATGGTACTTGACAATGGAATTTTTTTTGAGTTTGTACCCTTTACCGAAAAAAACTTTGATTCTGAAGGAACGATTGTAGCAAAACCAGAAACGTTGCATATAGGGCAAGTACAGGAAGGTGTTGAATACGCGTTGCTTTTAACAACTTGTTCGGGAGCGTGGCGTTATCTAATTGGCGACGTAATTAAATTTACGGACATTATTCGCAACGAAATAATTATTACAGGTCGTACAAAACATTTTTTGAGTTTATGTGGCGAGCATCTTTCACAGGATAATATGAATAAAGCAATTAAAATGGTTTCGGAAGAGTTAAATGTAAATATTAAAGAATTTACAGTTGCTGGTATTAATTATGAAACCTTATTTGCGCACCATTGGTATATAGGAACAGATGATGAGGTGGATGTAACAATATTAAGAACCCGTATAGACGAAATATTAAAAGAGCTGAACGATGATTACCGTGTTGAGCGTACAGCAGCTTTAAAAGAAGTGATAGTAGATGTTTTACCGAGTCATGTTTTTTATGATTATATGGAGTCGAAAGGTAAAATTGGAGGAGCTTTTAAATTTTCACGCGTATTAAAAAATGATAAATTAAAGGATTGGGAAAATTATTTAGTGGACAAGCTAAAAAAATAATATATGATTTTACAAGCCATTTTAGAGGGATTATTTTGGGGAGGGTCTTTTGCACTATCTATTGGTCCTTCCCTTTTTTCGCTTCTTGAAACCAGCAGTAAACGGGGTTTTAAGTCGGGATTAGCATTAGCCTTCGGCATTTTTTTGAGTGATATTTTTTGTGTAGTGCTTGCTTATGTGGGTGTAGCACAATTGTTTAATGATTCTAAAAACAAAACGTATATTAGTTTATTGGGAGGTGCAATTTTAATTGGGTTTGGTTTGTTTAGTATTCTTCACAAAAAAAAGATAGAGGAGGAGAAAGGACTAGAAATACAAGCCGTTAATGCCCCACTGTATATTGTTAAAGGCTTTTTTTTGAATGTATTAAATCCTGCGGTAATTTTGTTGTGGATTATATATGTTGGAAAAATTAGCTCTAATGTAGGATATACTCCTAATCTCATAATTTTATCTTTTATAATCACACTTGGTTTTGTTTTTTTTACAGATGTTTTAAAAGCCTATTATTCCAATAAAATTAGTCAACGATTAAGCCATACTGTTTTACGAAAATTTAATTTATTACTAGGCGTAATATTGGTAATAACAGGCATGGTTTTTATATATAAGGCGTTGTTTTAGTAATCAATTTTTTAATTGAAATTAAAATGCAAAGATCAGCCTTTTTAAAATTAGTTAGTTTATCACCTTTAGCACTTGCAGCTATGAAAGTACAATCATTGGAATCCATTACTAAGGATTTGAAACCAACAGAAAAAATGCCTGTACTGTTTTTAGGACATGGCAGCCCAATGAATGCCATTGAGGAAAATGAATTTGTAGCAGGGTTTCGTAATATTGGTAAAACGATAGCTAAACCCTCAGCTATTTTGATTGTTTCGGCACATTGGGAAACACGCGGTACATTTGTAACAGCAATGGAAAAGCCTCAAACTATTCATGATTTTGGCGGTTTCCCGAAAGCGTTGTTTGATTTTCAATATCCCGCACCTGGTAGTCCGGCATTGGCGAAAGAAACCAAAGGAATCATAACCAAAACAGAAATAGGTTTGGATGAAAAATGGGGCTTAGATCATGGTGCATGGTCAGTAATTACTCATTTATATCCAAACGCTGATGTACCTGTTGTGCAAATGAGTATTGATTATACTCAAAATGCTCAATATCATTACGATTTAGCAAAACAATTGGCAACACTTCGTAATAAAGGGGTATTAATTATTGGAAGCGGAAACATGGTTCACAATTTAGGTATGGTAGCCTGGGATAAATTAAATACCGATTCGTATGGTTATGATTGGGCAATTGAAGCGAGTGATAAAATGAAAAAATTTATTTTGTCGGACGACCACCAATCGCTTATAAATTTTAAATCGCAGGGGAGTGCATTTAATATGGCTATTCCAAGCCCCGAACATTATTTGCCTTTAATTTATACCTTGGCATTAAAAGAAAACAATGAAAAAATTACACTTTTTAATGACAAGCCTGTGGCAGGTTCATTAACTATGACATCAGTTAAGATTGATAAGGCTTAAAATAAACTCATTTGCCTATTTTTATTTGGGTGTTCAAATAAATCGGTACGCAAATGAGGGAAAAGCTTATTGTGGAATTCCTACTAAAAAGTGGACAAAAAAGTTAAGCCCTATGCTGCATATTTATTTTTAGTTAATTGTTCAAATTCTAAAATAGTTAATCCATTAATTGCCGAATGCCTTCTATTTCTATTGTACCAGGTTTCGATGTATTCAAAAA